>NZ_JACJQM010000040.1:0-59251 GCF_014696655.1 Nostoc sp. FACHB-888
CTGCATCAGTGAGGTTGCTGGAGTACGCCATTAGTATTAGATTTTAGATGCTGAGGAGTACCTTAATTCAAAACCTCATAAGATGTCAAATGGGTTCTATATAAGCTATAAGCTTGGTTCAATCAAATCAGCGATTGCCTTCGCCAATATATCTGGATCTACCGATTTAGAAATATGCATTTTAAATCCTGCTGCTAGTCTGTGAGGCGCTTTTTCCAGTATCCCGGTTCGCGGCTACAGTGCATCACTGCCAAAATTAAAACGTAATCTTCCTCAATGGTGTATAAAATTCCATAGGGGAATTTACGCGTTAGACATCGACGAATGTCTTCGTCAACAACAGCCCAGCGAGTCGGTGACTTGATAATTCGGAAAATTGCATCCTCAACTGCATTAATAAATGCTTGTGCTAATTCAACTCTATACTCTGTATAAAACTTGACAGCTTCACTGTATTCAATTAATGCTGCTGGATGAAAGACGTATTTCATTGCTCCAAAATTTGTCTCACCCTGGCTAAGGCTTCCTCTCCAGGAATGGGTTCGATTGTACCACTGCGAACTTCATCTCTACGCTTCTTGGCTTCATCTGTCCACAGTGTTTGAAGTGTTTCGTCTACGTCAAATTCAAGACTTTCAACGAGCTTTTCTGCCAACAATGCTCTCGCTGCACTGGGCAAAGCTAAGGCTTCTTTCATAACTTGCTCAACAGATGCCATAATCACTAAAAGCATAGGGACTATCCAGAGTTTAGCAGGAAAGTAGCAGACCTGAACAGTGAAGTTATGGAAAGCCTTTCGGACGCTTACCTAGATCATTTTGGCTCAATCAAATCGGTGATCGCTTTCACCAAAGCATCTGGATCTACTGGTTTAGAAATATGCATTTGAAACCCTGCTGCTAATGCTTGGTGTTCATTCATTTCGCCTGCATAAGCCGTCAGAGCGATCGCTGGTACGCGTCCTCCTTGTTGAGGCGATCGCGCTCTTACTTCACGCATCAGCATATATCCGTCTGTCTTTGGCATTCCAATATCGCTAATTAAAACATCTGGTATTGACTCAGAGAGCGCTTGTAATGCCTCTTGTGCTGAAGATACGGCGGTTACTTCTACACCGTAGTCTTGTAAAATAAAGGTCACTAAGTCGCGGATATCTGGTTCATCGTCCACCACCAAAATTTTAGTGTCTGAAAGGATTGGGAAATCAGCTTCACAAGGTGAAGGCTCATTTTCGTTAGACATTACCTGTTCACTTCTGGCTAAAAACGGTAGTTCAACAGTGAAAGTGCTACCCGCTCCTTCTCCAGGACTTTCTGCTTGAACATTTCCCCCATGCATTTCTACAACCTTACGCACGATCGCTAATCCTAAACCTAGTCCACCAAATGCCCTAGTAATTGTGCTATCAGCTTGGCGAAAGTAATCGAACACATAAGGCAAAAACTCTGGACTAATTCCCTTACCTGTATCGCTGACCTGAATTTGAGCTTGGTTACCAACTTTCATCAGTCGAATTTCTATCCGTCCGCCTATTGGTGTAAATTTTACCGCATTAGAAAGTAGATTCCACACAACTTGCACAAGCCGATTTGGGTCGCCCATCAGTTGTCCCAAAGTGGAATCAAATATCGTCTGAATTTGAATTGACTTAGCTTGTGCTGCTAGTTTTACTGTCTCTAGTGCTGCTTCAATTACCATTACCAAGTTCACTGGACAGACATTCAAGTTTAATTTTCCTCGGAGGATGCGAGACACATCCAACAAATCTTCAATTAACTGGGTTTGTAACTTGGCGTTGCGTTCAATGGTTTCCAAGGCATGGTTAGTGGTTTTTTCATTTAAATCACGAGTCCGCAGCAATTTCGACCACCCCAGAATGGAGTTGAGTGGGGTTCGCAGTTCATGAGAGAGAACCGCCAGAAATTCATCTTTGATTGTGTTGGCGATTTCTGCTTCTTTGCGTGCTTTCATTTCTCCTTCGAGGAGGCGATCGCGTTCTTTCTCGACTGATTTGCGATCGGTAATATCCAGTACAAAAGCAACACCATTATCCTTGGAGTCATTGAGCAAGGCTATCCCCAAAACAATTGGGACTCGTTTTCCGTCGCGCTGGAGATACTCTTTCTCATAAATTCTGGAAATTCCAGCGGTTTGCACTTCCAAGAGGGCGCGATCGTCTAAATCTTTATATTCAATAGGAGTAAGTTCTCTCCAATTAATTTTACCCAAAGTGGCAAACTCATCACGAGTGTAGCCAGCTGACTGGAGAAAGGCATCATTGGCATCAATAATAAAGCCATCCACATTCCAAAAAGCGACCCCGATCAAGTTAGATTCAAACAAACGCCGAAAACGCGCTTCACTTTCGCGTAATGTTTTTTCTGCCCGTTTATGTTCGGTAATATCACGAGAAACAGTAATTACGCCTTCAATAGCTTGGCCAAAACTGCGTAATGGAGTGAGAATGTATTCATAATAATGCACCCCATCAGCAGTAACATATTGACATTCATCCTTGATTGGCTGCCCAGTTTTCATCACAGCTTGGCGTTGATTATCTACCTGTTCCATAAGCTCTGCGGGTACATCCAGGTCTTGCAAAGTTTTTCCCACAAGATCCTGGGGCTTGAAGCCTAGTAACGTAGCTGCATCCCGACTGACATACTGATAACGGCCTTTGCGATTAAAGATATAAATGTGATCAACTGAGGCGGTGAGGATGGCATTTAAAATATTTGCTTGTTCTTGCACTTGGGTTGTTAGTTCACGAGTGCTTTCTTCTGCTTGCTTGCAGACAGTAGTTTCCATACAAACGCCGATCATCCGCACCGCTTGTCCGCGATCGTCATAGATAAATTTTCCCTTGACAGAAATCCAATGAACACTTTGGTCTGATCGAACTATGCGAAATTCATCATTGTAGTCAGTCTTTTGTCCTAAAGCCTGGGCGATCCCTTGCATTACAGATTGCCTGTCTTCAGAATAAACGCACTTCTGAAACGTTTCGTAAGGGCCATCAAAACTACCTGGAAGCACACCAAAAAGCAATTCATAGTTTTCAGACCAGATGACTTTATTGGTAACAATATTCCAATCCCACAAGCCCATCTGGGAAAACTCTAGAGCTAGCCTGAGCCGTTCTTCACTCTCCCTCAGCGACGCTTCTACCTGCTGTCGTTCTGCAATTTCTTGTTGGATCTGCTCTAAAGTGACTGCTACATCTGTGGGTACATTGAAGCCTGTGGATACTCCTTGTTCAAGATGCGAATTTATCTCATATTCAAAAGCTTGAATATGCGGATATTGTAGTGCAAGTGCCAGTTTTTTTTCTAACTCTATTACTTGCTCTTCAAGCGCTGCTTGCCTTTGCTGATAAAATATTTCTGATTGCTCTAACTCAGCTACGCGCTGCCGCAGAGCTACTAATTCATCAGTGACTTTAAAGTTAATTTTATCAACATTTGACATCTTGCACACTGCGCTTATAACTAAACAATACCGATTTGAAGAGTAGGCATCCCCTAGCTTTAACAGTATGGATTCTTAGTCTCAAAAATGTAATCCATCAAAAGGCGTATAGGGTTTTACGCAACAGATATCCTCTGAGATTAAAAGCGATGTCTGACGACAAGACCCTTTCGATCCAGTGGTAATTTAATAACAAATTATCTCTTCAAACGCATAAAAGCTGCACCAATAAATAATGCCACAACCTGTCCCCAAAAAACACCACCCAATTGGTTTACGCCAACAGGAGGAATATTTAAACTGCCGATGGCATAAAATAATTGTTGCACAAACCACCAAAATAGATAGAAAAAAGCTGGAAGTTGAATTGGAATATACAAGATTATTAACGGCAAAATTGTGTCAATTTTAGCTTTAGGAAACTTCATAATATATGCTCCTAAAACAGCTGCGATCGCGCCATTGCCGCCAATCAATGGTACTGTCAAACTTGGTTCAGCTAGAATTTGCACACAAGAAGCGATCGCGCCAGTAGCTAGATAAAATCCTAAATAGCGTCTATGTCCTAGAATATTTTCGACAGTTTTCCCAAAAACCCATAAGAATAGCAGATTTCCCAATATTTGGCTAAAACTGCCATGCAGAAATATTGCAACAAGTAGTGAAAATGTTCGCCAAATTACAATTATCCAAGCAGCAGAGTTATTGAATAAGAATGCATTTGTAATTGCCCCACTAATCTGGGCTGGAATTACACCCCAAATATTAACAAAATAACCTAATCCACCACTAAATTCTAGTTGAAGTTCCCATAAAAATATGCCAACATTAATACCAATCAGCCAGTAATTAATAATCGGCTTCTTCCGACAACGAATATTATCACTAATAGGAATCATATGGATTTGTCATTAGTCATTAGTCATTGGTCATTAGTTATTAGTTATTCTCCTCCTGCTTCCCTTGCCTCCCCTGCCTCCCCTGCCTCCCCTGCTCCTCTACTCCCCCTAAACGTGTGGCAAGATTGAAATCAGATCGCATCGCACTTAATTAGGCAAACGAGATGCTGGGAAACACACTTGTAGGAAGATACCAAATTATTAGTCATTTGGGAGGTGGGGGTTTTGGTGAAACTTTTGTGGCAAGTGATACCCAATTACCCGGTTCACCTCCATGTGTCGTTAAGAAACTTAAACCCCAGGCAAGTGATCCCGTAACTTTGGAGACAGCTAGGCGTTTATTTGATACAGAAGCGCAAGTTCTGTATAAATTAGGAACTCACGATCGCATTCCCCAACTTTTAGCTTACTTTGAGGAAAACGCCGAATTCTATCTCGTACAGGAATTGATCGAAGGGCATGACTTGAGCCAAGAATTAATACCAGGTAAAACTCTTAGTCAAGACGAAGTAATTTCACTTTTACAAGAACTTTTGGCAATCTTAGAATTTGTCCATCAACAGAATGTAATTCATCGTGATGTCAATCCTCGAAATATCCTCAGGCGCTACCCAGATGGCAAATTAATCTTAATTGATTTTGGTGCAGTTAAACAAATAGCTACTCAAGTTATTACTCCCCAAGGTCAAACACAAGCTACTGTTGCTATAGGTACGCCTGGATATATTCCTGGTGAACAAGCTCATGGTACGCCAAAATTAAGCAGTGATATCTATGCTGTGGGAATAATTGCTATTCAAGCTCTCACTGGATTATCAGCAGAGGAAATAGAAAAAGATGATGATACTAATGAAATTATCTGGCACAAGCAAGCTACGGTAACGCCAGAATTCGCCCAATTCTTAGATAAGATGGTGTGCTACGACTTTCGGCAACGCTATCCTTCGGCAACGGTAGCATTACAAGCTCTGAAAGAGTTAACACAACCACCCCCCCAGACAATTGCATTAACTCCTATTTCTTCACCAAAAAATATAAACAAACCTCAACCGAAAAAAGGAATATTGGGTAAAGTTTTACTAGTGATATTTTTAATTAGTGTTAGCGGAGTAGCATCAATATTAATTTTAAATCACATTAATTCAAATAACGCCATAGAACTATCCAAGCAAGGAAATACACTTTTTGATTTGCAACGTTATCAAGACGCATTAGAAGTATATGAAAAAGCCGTTAATGTTAGACCAGATTATGCTCAAGGATGGAATGGTCAAGGGAAAACGCTGTATAAATTAAAAAAATACAAAGATGCGCTAGCGGCATATGATAAAGCAATTCAAATTCAACCAGATTATTTTGAAGCTTGGAGTGGGCGAGGTTTTGTATTAGGAAGCTTACAGCGATATCAAGAAGCGATCGCTTCTTTTGACAAAGCCTTAGAATTAGATAATAAAAACTCAGAAATCTGGAATGCTAAGGGTGAAGCTTTCAGTAACTTAAACCAATATGACCAAGCAATTAAATCTTATGAAAAAGCGATTGAATTAAAATCAGATAATTACGAAGCTTGGTACAAGAAAGGATTAGCCTTACAAAATTCTAAGCGATATGAAGAAGCGATCGCAGCTTACGAAAAAGCCGTTGATTTAAAACCAGACTATGAGGAAGCTTGGTATAATTGGGGAAATTCTCTAGTCAATTTGCGGCGTTACCGGGACGCGTTTACAGCTTATGATAAAGCTGTTCAATACAAGGCAAATTCCTATCAAGCCTGGTTTTCAAGAGGGAATGTACTTCTCAATTTACAACGTTATCCAGAAGCAGTTGAATCTTTTAATCAAGTAATTAAATATAATCCTAGCAACTATCAAGCATGGTATAATCTGGGATGGTCGCTGCATCAAAACCAACGCTATGAAGAAGCAATAAAAGCTTATAACAAAGCCGCAACAATTAAGCCAAAAGACTATCAAGTCTGGTATAATCTAGGGAATTCACAATACAATTTGCAAAAATACGAAGATGCGATCGCATCTTATAAGAAGGCAGTTGCTTATAAACCAGACCATTCTGAAAGCTGGTATAGCAGAGGCAATGCTCTACTAAATTTGAATCGGTTTCAAGATGCGATCGCATCTTACGATCAAGCAATAAAATACAAGCCTAATTACCAACAAGCAATAGATGCCCGCAATCAAGCCCAAATTCAACTGCAATCAGAGAAACCAAAGCCTCTAATCGTGCCAATTATCCCAGTTCCTAATTCCACCAATCCACCCCAGACGATACCCTAGTATCGCAAGGCGGAAGTCAAAAATGAATAAACCACACGCGTAAGGGCACAATAAATTGTGCCCTTACTCGCATTTTAAAATTACTGTATGTAACAAGTCTATGCATTTAACAATTGCTGCAACTATCGAATATTTACCTCTTGCAGATAATTTTCTCCTTGAAGATATTCAATCTTAATAGCTGAGTTTTTAGAGACAAATGAATCTGTCCTTTTTGCAGAAACTATCTTTTGATAATCAGTTCGCAGACGTTGCTTTTGAGTATACTCGTTCAATTTGACTTGAGCTTGAGCATAAACTAAAGTATCGTTAGGAATATTTTGGAGGAATTTTATAGCCTGATCAAAATCACCAACAAATGCTTGTTTATAAGCTTTCTGTAAAAAGTAAGCTGCTCTGATCTGCCGCTTGCGATTGTACTCAGCCAGCTTGTCTTGAACTAAAGCACCCGCACGACTTTCTTTAGGAATTTGACGCAGATATTGTAAAGCAGCAGAAAAATCTTTTATCTCGGCGCTTTCGTAAGCTTTTGCTAATAAATCTTGCGTCTGTACTTCAAGATTTACTGATGCTTGCTGAACTAGTTTATCTGTTTTAGATTGCCAATATAAAATATTTGGAATTTTAGCAACAGCATCAAGAACATCTGACCATTTACTCTCATTAAAAGCTGTTTGAGCTATTTGGTATTGCTGTGCAGCTATTTGCCATTGCTCTTGCCATTCTTCAATCGTGGCTTGCGCTTCTGGATAAACATTACTGTGAGAAGGAATTGATTTAACAAGTGCGATCGCTTCTTGCAAATCTCCTGCTTGATATTCTTTTGTAGCTTTAGATAAAGTTTCTGTTTCTGAGTATGCAGGTGCAGCATTAATTAAAGAACATACACCAAATCCCATTAATAAAGAATTAGCCGCCAGTCCTACTTTCATTCCTGTTAATAACGGGGATGATTGTCCAGATGTAGAATTTTGAGAATCATCATCTGCAACCGCCGCCTCTAGAGGAAATTGCTCATCTGCTTCTAATATTTGTGATGGCTGAGGTTCCCATATTATTTGTTTAAGTACCCGCAGTACCTCACTCGCAGACTGAAAGCGGTTTTGGTAATCGTAACGGATCATTTGGCTGAGAACAGCAGCTAAATAATCGTTGACTGGCGTGTTTTCAGAACGCCAAACAATTTCATTAGTATAAGGATCAGCTTTTAATTGTAGTGGTTCTAACCCGGTTAAAGCCTGGATAGCAATCATACCCAAAGCATAAATATCACTGTTGGGCTGTGTTTGTCCAATAAATTGCTCTGGTGGTATATATCCTAATGAAGTGACGGGAATTCTATAAATCGGCAATTCCGCACCTATGCCAAAATCGATAGACTGGATTGAGCCAAAGTCAATCAGAACTAACTTGCGTAGGGGATCACTATTACGTCTAATCAAGTTTTCCGGTTTGATATCGCAATGGATCACGCCTTGAGAGTGAACAAATTCTAGAATACCTAAGACATCTATCAGAAATTCTACAACTTCGCTTTCACTCCACAAAGCCCCCCACTGTTGAGCAATGGGTAATTCCGCAGCCAGCGCATGGCCTTCGATTAGCTCTTGCACTAAATAAAATCGCTCGTTTTCTTCAAAGCAGGCGATAAATTCAGGAATTTGATGATGGCTTCCCAAAAGCTTAAGGGTTTCAGTTTCAGTCAGAAACATTAACCTCAACATATCCAAGTAGCCAGATTCGGAACTGCTAACCTTAATCTGTTTAACAACGCATTTGGGATTCTCTGGATAATCTACATCTACAGCTATGTATGTTTGTCCAAACACCCCTGCACCGAGGCTTTGGATAATTTGGTAACGCCCTTGTAGTAATTTACCGATTATGTGGTGAGTCATGACCTGGTTACTCAGTAGTCCTTTTATTTATTTTTCGGACATTCCCTCCTGTTTCCGGAATACTTTAGAAATAAATTGCTAGAGTTTTGATACTAGAATACAAGTTTAATTTTTAAGTATTTTTACGTAACTAAATATAATATTTTATTAAAATTTGTATTTTTAGCAAAAAATGAACATACACACGCTTAATTGTTGAGAATTAATATCCGTTTAGTAATTCTCAAAGTTAATTTCAGGAAAAATTAGCTAAGAAGATTGCATTATGTAAACCAGCAGTATATTCGGCTAGCGATCACGATGTTTTTACCAAATAATACTTATTCCAGATGGTATTATTTTTGCATCTCTACTAATTAAAGGTAAACTCATATACTTTGCTGTTGCAGCAATAATCCTATCAGGCATATCTGGAACAGTATCACGTAGTATCGTGGATAATGTATCAACAATTTCAGTTGTTAAGTTAACTAAAGCTAATCCACTACTTTCATTAGCTAATGCATTATCTAGCAGAAATTTCATATCTGCTGATATTCGTCTTCTTTCTTGCAAATAAACTATTTCAACTAAACAAATTGTTGGTATGTATATTGTAATTTCACTCCTATCGCATTTGTCAAATGCTTCGTTTGCAGGAACACTAAGGTTTGGACTATCTTCTAAGTACCAAATCAGTGCATGAGTGTCTGTTACCAAATCAGACATTAAACATCCTCACGTGGGAAGTTTGTCCAAACTTGTTGCCGCATTTGTGCAATATCTGATTCAGAAACATTACTACCTCGCCATAATCCTCGTAACGAATTTCGCGGTTTCGGCTGAATATTTATTAATTCGCGTTCAATTTGGGGTGCAATTTGCTCGATTAGGCGAATTTTATCTATCAATAAAAGCTGTTTTATTAACTCTAATGCTTCTTCAAGAGTTACTGTTTGATGCATTGTTCTTTTCTCTTGACTATGGCCAACAGTCTAGCATACTTATAAAGTGTATGTTAATTAAATTTAATAAAAAAAACAAAGCATATTCTTTTAATTTTAGCTCGTTTAACTATTAATTTCTTCATCATGTTCAACTACTTCAGATTTATCTTGTAATGGCTTTACTACTCGTGCGATCGCTTCTTGAATAAAAGCCTTGATAAATTCATCTCTGCGATTAATTTTAAACTGTCGCTGCACAACTTCTGTCATTCCACCATCACCCCAATCTTGGTCATGACGAAAATATTCAATAAAACTTTTACCAGCAATTCGCGTTAAATAAGCTGCTGTCACACCTTGAATTGCTTTACCAATAATAAAAGTAGCGACATTGAGTTGCAAAGCTGTAGATAATAATTGAATCGCTCCTTTGACAATGCCTAAACTGGCGAGGGTTTTTGCTAAAGAAAGGGCTAATTCTCGTCCCCGTTCCATATTCAATTCACAGCCATACACTCTACCAATTTCCACAACCATTTGAGCATTAACAGCAGCTGTTGCTAGCAAATCTACGACTGGAATAGGCGTAACAGATACCACACCAGCGCCAATCCACTGAAAGCGTTCTACGATTTTGTCAGCTTGACGACGACGCTGGCCATCGATAAGTTTTCGCGCCTCGTCTCCCAATCGCAGAGATTGCAAAAGAATATTATCTGCAACTAAATCTTCACCCTCAGCCCGTAAAACAGCAGCTGTGCGCCGCAGCAAAGGAACAATATCCGGTTCTGGCTGGAAGGTTTCGCCAGTTTCTAGTTGTGCAGATTGGGGATTAGCAGCGATCGCCACCACATCATTAGTAGAAATAAATCCCCGTACCCGTTGACGCAATCTAGCGAGAATGGCTTCTTTATCTTCATCTGTATATAAATCAGTTTTGTTAAGCACTAGGAGCGATCGCTTACCAATTTCTGCTAATCCCCGCAGTGGCTCATATTCTGAGCGTCGTAAGTCATTATCTACCACAAACAACAGTAAATCGGCTTCTGTCGCCAGTTCTCGCGCCATTTGTTCGCGTTCCGTTCCCGCCACCCCTGCTTCTAAAATTCCTGGCGTATCCGTAATTAAAATCTTGCGTTCTAATCCCTTCAACCGCAGACAATAAGTTTCTCCAACCTGGGTTGTACCCATCGGTGCATCGACTTGACCGACCATGCGTCCCATAATCGCATTAACTAGGGAAGTTTTGCCAGCACTCCCTGTACCAAATACCACTACTTGAATCTCACCCCGCGCTAAGTTAGCTTCAATCTCTCGTGATTTACTTAATAAAGCCTGACGTGCTACTTCATCTTGAATTTGCGCTACCTGTTGACGCACAGCTTGGAGAGTTGTAGAAGCAGCATCAGATTTGCCAGCAGGAATTTGCGCCGCAGTTACTCGCTTCGGGTTGCGGCGCGATCGCTTTTCGCCAGATTGAATCACCAGTACATAATAGACAAAAGCGGCAACCAACGCTCCTATAAGGACAATCAGCAGCAACAGCAGCAAATTGCCCAGCAACGGCGAATAGGACAATTGCCAATAGAGGCGCGATAGGGAATCAATTAGCCATAGGGCTAGCCCCAAAATGACGATCAGACCAACAATCAGCGTTACTATGCGTGGCAGAGGCATGGTTGGGAAAGATTAGTGAATATTCAGCATGCAGATGCTTCTGATTTTAATAGTTTCAGCATTTTTTACCAGAGTAGCAAGAAGCAACTTTTGTGAAATTTGAACCTTTGAGGGTGAAACGTAAGGGCACAGCAATGCTGTGCCCCTGCAAGAAATTTACGATTTATCATCCTTAAGTTAGTAGCTTTTGAAATTTTATTCGTTCATTATGAAGCTTGCATGTTCTAATTTTTAAGTAGATCAATGCCAATTTTGGCAAGCTTTTGAGAACAAAGAGAGAAACAAACTTATGGGACTTTTCGATACAATTCTTGGTGCAGTTGCTAATCCCAATCAACAGGGCAGCTTAGGTCAACTCGGAGGTATTGTTAACAGTGTACAGCAGATGAGCGATCAGACTGGCACAAACCCTTCTACCATCCAATCAGTTTTATCTGTTGTCGGTAGTCAAGTGCGTTCTGCTTTACAACAAAAGCAAGCCACAGATGGTAATCAAGCTGCACAAACTCTAGTTAATCAATATGCCGGTACTTCTCCTAACCCCCAAGCCGTCAATTCGCTGTTTTCTCCTCAGATACAACAACAGGTAGCTCAGGTTGCTGCCGGGCGCACTGGATTGGATGCTGGTATAGTTCAACAATTGCTGCCTTTAGCAGTACCTTTGGTACTTAATTTTTTGAAATCAGGTGCAAATGTTCAGAATCCCCAAGCTGGCGGGAATTCTGTACTGAATTCTTTCTTGGATGCTGACGGCGATGGTGATGTCGATATCGCTGATGCCATCCAAATGGCTAGTCGGCATATGAAACGTTAACACTTTTTAACACCCACTCCCCACTCCCTTAAACATTGGCAGTTAGGCCTTGCTAGATATTTAGCAAAGACATAGGCTGAGAAGATGGGAAATTAGCAAATAGTCTATGGCTAAACTTTTTGACTGTATTACTGAAGAACTGCAAGGCTTTATTGCTGCCCAACACATTTTCTTTGTTGGCTCTGCACCCTTGAGTCCTACAGGTCATGTTAACCTGTCTCCTAAAGGTTTAGGCTGCTTTCGCGTCTTCTCTGCAAACCGAGTAGGTTACGTAGACCTTACAGGCAGTGGTAACGAAACATCAGCCCATTTGCAAGAAAATGGGCGGATAACCTTTATGTTTTGTGCTTTTGAGGAACCTGCCTCTATTCTGCGTCTTTACGGTCAAGGAAAGACAATTTTACCGGGTTCTCCCGATTGGGACTCTCTGTACTCTTTGTTTGTGCCGATGCCTGGAACTCGTCAAATTATCGTCGCTGACATTGACAAAATACAGACTTCGTGTGGTTTTGGCGTACCACTCTATGAATATCAAGGTGAGCGCGAGACTTTAGTAAACTGGGCTAGTAAAAAAGGCGAAGAGGGAGTTCGAGAATATCAACAGAAGAAAAATCTCGTCAGCATTGACGGTTTAGCAACACCACTGAGTAAGTTACCTTAAATTTGACAAAAGCGGACTTTGGGGCATCTTTTAAGCTCAAAGCTCATCGATTGTAGGGAGTGTAAATAAGAAAGCCGCCAAAGCGATCGCACCTTGAAAGCGGCTTTTCATGTAACATCACAATAGTTCTGAAATCTGATCTTCATTTGAAATTTTGCTTTCATGACCTTTTAGGGTCGGTGTCACCACCAATTATTGCTTGGAACAAATTTCCTAGTAAAGAGAAAAACGCCGAAACTAACACTAGCAGCATTAAACTAGCAAGGGCAGCAAAGGGAGAGATAATGAATAAGAGTAACAGTGCAAGCATCAAAATCGTTAGTAATGTCTTATTCATCTTTTTCACCTTTAATAGTTGCTACTCTCAAGCTAACCAGTTAAGTCATGATCTTAACTACAGTCAATAGAAGGAATTAGTCTTAGTTCTCTGGTAAGATTTTGCAACAAAATTGAGTGCCAAAGTCTAAGTTTATAAATCAATAATCTGTCACTTCCGCTCTATTAGACTTAACCTGTCCGCGCTTAGTTTTGTAGTCAAGGCGCTTTCTTTGAGAACTGCGACTTGGTTTCGTGGGTTTGCGTTTTATCCTCACTACAACTGCGCTTTGAATAAGTTCTTGAAGTCGTTTCAAAGCTGACTCCCGATTGTTCTCTTGGCTTCGGTGTTCCTGCGCTTTGATTACAACAACCCCGTCCTGGGTGATGCGTCGATCGTTCAGCTTTAATAGCTGTTCTTTATAATAATCGGGTAATGATGAAGCCGCAATATCAAAGCGCAAGTGAATCGCCGTGGAAACCTTATTTACATTTTGGCCTCCTGCTCCTTGCGAACGAATTGCACTAATTTCAATCTCACTCTGTGGGATAATAACTTTGTTGGAAATTTGCAGCATTGCTTACAAAACAAAAGAGAAACTTTTCAATTTGCGATAAAAATCTTTTACTCAGTTTGTTCGGTAGAATCTATTACTACGTCTTGGTATTCATTGTTATCCAAATTCACCTCTAAAGTCTTTCCTTCTATTGTCACTTTATCACCTGGCACTAATCGCCGCCCTCGTCGGGTTTCTAGCATACCGTTGACTTGGACATCGCCACCTTGAATCATCAGCTTGGCTTGTCCTCCACTTGGCACTATACCCATCAACTTTAAATATTGATTTAACTTAATTGTGTTGTCTCTGATTTTCTTCATAGTAAATAAAACTACATTACTTTAATTCTATCGCGCCGTTATCAAGCCAAAGGGTGAATCTGTTGCACCACATAATGAGCTAAATACAGTATTTCATTAATTCGTAGTGAATTAAATCTGGCAATACCCTGCAATGCAATGCCAATGCGTCCCCCTGCATTTAAAAATGCTACTGCTTAGGTAAACTTTTAGAACGAAAATCAACGTTTGGACTGATTTTACTAATTGGCTGTTGTGCAATACTTTTCAGATAAGGCTAACAATCTGCCTTTTGATCTAAAAAAAGGTTACTGGGCTTGGGGTAAAGGCGAACTTAAACCCTTTCGCCCTTAAGCGCAAAGGATTAGGCTATGGCGATCGCTATAACAAAAACTGTGATGCCAGTTTATTATCTATAATGTTGATCGGCAAAATTTCCAGATATAAGTGAACAAATTAGTCTGGAAGGTTCTTTTAGTGTATTCAGGGGACTGGATCTATGATTAAGCTCGGTTTATTGGTACAGTCCCAGAATAACTCTTTGGGTATCGGAAAAGTTACAGAAATATCTGATGACAATGCGAACGTTGAGTATTTCTGCTCTATAGGGCAACGTCTCCAAAAAACTTTACCTTTAAATTCTCTCTCTGAGGTTAGGCTTGAACCCCAAGCTAGATGTTATATTAAGTCCCAAACTCAGGATAAATGGATAGTTGGCAGAGTTTTCATCTGGGATGAAGATACAGAAATGTATCAAATTGATTTACCAGACAAGAAAACTGCGATCGCATCTGAAGAAGACATTTACGTTCGTTGTAATCTCCCAAACACAGACCCCATCGAAACTCTGGCGATGAAGGGCCACGAAACGCCTTACTTCCACGATAAAAGATTGGCTTTCGTCAAATCCTTGATTAAGCAACGCGCTGTCAGTCGCGGGATGACGGGATTGATTTCGGCAAATATCAATCTTTATCCTCACCAAGTTGAAGTTGTGCGGCGGGTACTGGAAGACCCAATTCAGCGTTACTTGCTAGCAGACGAGGTGGGACTGGGAAAAACCATCGAAGCGGGTGCGATTCTGCGTCAATTCCTTCTAGATGAACCGAAAAAAAATGCGGTGGTATTAGTTCCGCAATATTTACTCAAACAATGGCGGACTGAGTTAGAAAACAAGTTTTACATTTCCCATTTTGGCAAACGGGTAGCGGTGCTGGCGGTTGAAGATATCCATAAAATCAACCTGAAAGCGAAGATAGGCTGCTTAATTTTAGATGAAGCCCATCATATCGCAGCAATGGCAACCTCTAAGGATGCGGCAGTGCGCCAGCGTTTTCAGAATTGCAAAGAATTGGCTCATAAAAGCGATCGCTTGCTTCTATTATCGGCCACTCCTGTTCTCAATCATGAGCAAGATTTTCTGGCTATGTTGCACTTGCTCGACCCAGCAACCTATAAAATTGGTGATTTAGCAGGTTTTCGCGCCAAAGTTGAAAGCCGTCAAGAAATTGGTAAACTTCTGCTTTCTTTTAAAGAAGGTGCTAAACCTGCTGTACTTAAAAGCAACTTGCAGCAACTACGAAACCTCTTGACTGAGGATGAGTATTTACAAAAGCTGGCGGATGATTTAGAAAATTTACAAGCAAATTCTACCGAGCAAGATCAAATCGTTCAAGCGATTCGCACTCACGTTAGCGATATCTATCGACTACACCGCCGAATGCTTCGCAACCGTCGCGCGGCGGTGGAAGATGTGATCTTTGACCGCAATTTTACGCCCAAAGAAGAGTATGATTTAGACGAGCGATCGCCTGATATCCACGAACTCCTCAATCAATGGCGCGGTGTTGCTCCTAGTGAAAAGCCATATCAGCGAATTTTTCTGTTATTATTCCTAGCTGCTGGTACTTGGTTAGGGATTTTAGAGCAAGTAATTACCGCCCGGTTAACTGGTAAGCCTCATGCTAAACTCATCCAAGAGTTTAAAGAAGATGATATTCGCCTATTAACTACAACCCCCAAATTCTCAGGGGAAGAAGAGATTCTGCAATCCTTCCTCAAAATTATTCGTCAACCTCAAGAAGATGGAGGACGGACGGAAAATTTGAAAACAGTGCTGCTGAATCAGTTAGGTACATACTTCAAAATTCCCGCAAACGTTCGGAAAAATCAAAAAGAATTCATCACGAGGATACAGCAGAGAATCAAGAGACCAATTTCTGGCGATATTCTGCCCAAATTTGTTGTATTTACCAGTTTTGTGCAAACTTGTGGCGAAATAGTCCGGTATTTGTCTGATACCTTTGGTGCAGAGACAATAGCCAAACATCAATTTGGGGAATCACCAGACAAAGTTGAGGAAGGCTTAAGTAAGTTCAGGAATAACCCAAACTGCTTTATTTTAGTATGCGATCGCTCTGGAGAAGAAGGACTTAACCTCCAATTTGCCGATTGGTTAATTCACTTTGACCTTCCTTGGTCGCCTAATCAATTAGAGCAAAGACTTGGTAGACTTGACCGCATTGGCAGCAAAATTGGAGTCCAATCTTGTGTATTGATTGGCCCTTATTTGGAAGATAGCCCCCACAATGCTTGGTATCAAGTATTGAAAGATGGGTTTGGTATTTTCCAACAATCAATTGCGAGTTTACAGTTTTATGTAGATGATAAACTTGCAGAATTAGAAACAGCTTTGTTTAAATCAAGTGCTGCTGGATTGTTAGAGATGATTTCACCAATTCAAGAGCAAATTGAAGCCGAAATAGCAAAAATTAGCGAACAAAATGCTTTAGATGAAATTGACGCTAACGATGAAATTGCCACGGAGTATTTTCAAGAGTTAGATAATTACGATGCTTGTCATCTAGAAATGAAACGAGCAATTGAAGGTTGGATTTGTGACGCACTGGGATTCAGAGGACTAAATAATCCAGATTCATCAGATATGCGACGTTATCAACCGTCAACGCGGACATTGGTTCCCATAAATGAGTTAAAAAACCGTTTTGCTGATAGTTACCTAGACCAATTTGGCACTTATAATCGTCGGGTAGCAAACCAGAATCCTGGTATTAAACTCTTTCGGGTTGGCGAAGGATTTGTCGAAGCACTCTGGAACTATATAAACTGGGATGACCGAGGTGAAGCCTTTGCTTTGTGGCGCACTGATGCATCTTGGGACTCTAAAGAAGGGAAGGAGTGGTTTGGTTTCCAGTGCAATTATGTAGTCGAGGCAAATTTAAGAATTGCCAAACAAGTTTTACTAGATAACAAACTCGATAATTCTCAATTTAAAAACTTGCAGCGACGCGTTGATGCTCTATTTCCGCCAATTATAGAAACTATCTATGTTGATGGCCGTAATGAGCCAATCCGTGTTGTTGAAGATAAAGCGCTCTTAAGTATCCTGCAACGTCCATATAAAGATAAAAACAACAATCAAGGACGAGATTACAATTTGGCAAAAGAGCGCTTAGGAATTATTGACGATTTTGTTGATCCTAATAAATGGCAAAATTTCTGCTATCAAGTGCGTAACACTTCTTCAGAACTACTCTCCAATCGTCCTGATTTTGTTGATTTATGTCAAAGTTGTGCTAAGGTCGCTGAAAAGAAATTAGCCAATAGAGTAGAACAATTACGTCTGCGTTTGAACCAACAAAGCTGGGATAATGCCTTAGCTGAAGAATTAAAGATAGAAACTGCTTTAAATGCAGCCATTCTCCAAGGAATTCGCCAGCCCCAAATTAGGCTTGATTCTGTCGGCTTTATTGTTGTATCGGGGCGATCGCTTGTGCAATTTGAGTGATATTATCGAACAGAATTCAGGAGTCAGGAGCCAGAATTCAGTTGGGTATTTTGTACGCCTGGCGGATAGCGCAGCGTAAAGCCTACGACATGGCTTCTCGTTTAGCCCATTCTGACTTCTGAATTCTTCTTTTATGACTTCCGCCTTGCGGTACTAGCCCCAGATTTTAGCCTGATACCATTTCACGAAAACCGTGATACATATAGATTTCTCGTAGGGGCACGGCAATGCCGTGCCCTTCCCCAACGTATTTGTATCATTATTAAAGTAAAATGGTATGAGAATGCTTTTTATCAGAAAAAGTTAGGTTCAAAACCTCGCCCCTTGTGGGCGAAAAAATCCTTGTTTCTCAAGGTAGGTAAAAACCCGACTTCTGGTGGGTGGCTGAATTAATTGCGTTAGCGGAGCGGGGCGTTAGCCCATTGCGAATTGCGAATTGCGAATTGCGAATTGGCTTTATGCAGTTTTAGCACTCTTAGTAATTGGTTCCTCTGGAGTCGCTCTCAAGCGTGCTGCTGTGCTTTTACGGATGCGATCGCTTTTACGAACACCACCCGCCATCTCATATTCATGGCTATCTTTGCCGTATTTAAAGGCAACTCCAAGAAGCATCTTTTCTGTCAAGTCGCTCAAAGTTGTTTCTAACTCTTTCATCTCATTTTTGTAAGAGTCAATCAAAGCCAGAGTAGTATTATAAGCTTCTATTTTGCTACGGTACTGCTGAATTATTTGTGTGATATTTTGCAAATTGCGAGCATCGCCAAAATCCATACTCGGATCAATTGCTTTGAGTCCGGACATTCTCAATTCAGCTTTTTCTAGAGCGCGATATGTACGCTTTTGACGAGGCATAGTTATGTTCTTTTTATTGTGTTCTAGAACTAGCTTGCCTTATTAAAGCTTAATTTTGGTTGAGTAAAATCCACAAACTTGGTGCTGAATATAACTATAGCTTAAGTAATATCCATTAAAACTATGATGTTTGTAACGAAAATTGTAGTGGTGGTAACTAAACTCGTAACATTGTAACGAAAATTATGATATTTGTAACAAAAATCGTAGCGTTCGTAACTACACTCGTTATTTTAGTAACAAATTTGTAATATTGTAACGAAAATTATGATGTTTGTAACAAAAATCGTAGTGGTGGTAACTAAACTCGTTATTTTAGTAACTTAGAGCGCGATGTTGGTGGCGATGTTTAGTAACGGTAACTGGTTTCAATTCAAAAAGCTTAGATATCACACGCAATATATTGAGAAAGTAATCCTGAACTCTGCAAAATCCGTAACGCTGAGTAAAATATGGGTTTTTTAACTTAGCTGCGGAATTTAGAACAAAAGTAGTGTATTAATAAGTAAATAGGATACACATAGCCAAGGCAGGATATGATACTTGAAACTGCGGCGATCGCTGTTGGCACTATAATAGCTACCAAAGCCTTAGAAAAAACAACCGAAAAGGTCACAGAAAACTTATTAGATAAGACTGGCAAGTTTCTCGTCACCCTAAAAAAACAGTCTCCTCAGACTGTAGTTGCTATTGAGAAAGCACCAGAGCAACCACTCGATTATGGCAAAGCTGTACTAGAAGTGGAATCTGCGGCTAAAGCTAATCCTGAAGTGGCTCAAGCTGCACAAGAATTGGCATTATTAACAGAAAATAATCCACCGTCGAACTTGGCTGAAATTCTCAAGGAGATAAAAGCGGCTGTGGAAAAATCTCAACAATCAAACCCTTCAACTTTTAGCCAAAATATCCAAAAAGTGATTAATGCGGCTCAAAATCAAAACATTGACCAAAGAGGTAGTACTTTTCAGATTTGAGTGGAGTCGTCTGACGGGAAACGGACAAAGTTAACTCCCACAAAATCTATTCCTCATCGCGGTTCTGTTAATTTCGTCGGGCGAGAAACGGAATTGGCAACAGTGCATGAAGACTTGCAGCGCGGGGATTATGTCGCCATAGCGGGAATGGGTGGCGTGGGCAAAACTGAATTAGCTACCCAATACGCGAGACGATATCAACCAGATTATGGCGGAATTGCCTGGTTTAACGACAGAGAAACTAATCTCGCCGCCGAAGTTTTAGAGTTTTTCCGGTTGCAGTTAGGTTTGGAGATTCCCCAAGAATTAGGAGGCAGACTTTTAAGCCTGAAAGAACAAGTCGCCTGGTGTTGGTCTAAATATCCCGACTCTCCCTTGCCTATTTTAATCGTCTTCGATGACGTAACTAATTTAGACAACCTCCACCAAGTTGTTCCCAAGGATAACCGCTTCCGAGTCTTAATTACTACTCGACTGCGGGATTTAGACTCAAATTTTATTCAAAAGATTTCTTTAGATGTTCTCTCGCCGCAAAAAGAACCAGGCAAAGCCTTGGAACTGTTAAAACGACTGTTGGGAAAAGCAGATAGGCGAGTTGAAAATAAACCACAAGCCGCAGCAGCAATATGTGAATCTCTAGAATATTTACCCTTGGGCATAGAGTTAGTGGGTGGCTATTTAGTACGCGACCCGGATATATCTTTGGATATCATGTTTGGGCGATTGCAAGAACGTAAATTAGCAGAAGCAGCTTTACAAGACCGGGAAACTCTCACCTCAACTCAACTAGGAGTCAAAGCCGCCTTTGCTTTAACTTGGTCAGAACTTGACCTAGTAGCGCAACAACTAGGAATATTTTTGAGTTTATTTTCTCCTGTACAGATTCTTTGGGATTTGGTTATTTGGGTAGCGACAGGTGGAGGGGAAGCAGAAAATCAGCAACAAAGACAGCTAACTTTGTCAGAAGATGAATTAAACGCAGCTAAAAAGCAACTCTACGGGCGCAACTTGCTGCAACTAGTAGAAGATAGCGAAGGATATTATAAAATTCATGCCTTAGTGCGGTGGTTTTTGCAAGCACAGTTAGCCGAGGCTGGCGAAATACAATCAGTTTTGGAAACAACCTTCGCCACTGCGATGATAGGCTTTGCTCAAATTCTTCCTGATTCACCCACTTCTGAGCAGATTGAAAGCATCAGAGATATTGTTCCCCATCTCGAAGACTTGGGTAAACGTATAATTGCAGAGATAAAAGAAGCAACAGAGGCGCAGATAATTTCTTTAGCATCAGTTCCCAGCGATGAAGTAATTTGGGTATTTGTGGGGATAACAAGATTTTACGAAGGACAGGGATTATATAAATTAGCAGAACCTTGGAGTGAAGAATGCGTAAATGTTTGCCAGTCCTTGTTTGCTGGCGACCATCCGGATGTGGCTACTAGCTTGAACAATTTAGCTTTGCTCTACAAGAGCCAAGGACGCTACAGTGATGCCGAACCTCTGTACATTGAAGCCCTGGCAATGACAAAGCACCTGTTTGCTGGCGACCATCCGGATGTGGCTACTAGCTTGAACAATTTAGCTTTGCTCTACAAGAGTCAAGGACGCTACAGTGATGCTGAACCTCTGTACATTGAAGCCCTGGCAATGACAAAGCGCCTGTTTGCTGGCGACCATCCGGATGTGGCTACTAGCTTGAACAATTTAGCTAGTCTCTACAATAGCCAAGGACGCTACAGTGATGCCGAACCTCTGTACATTGAAGCCCTGGCAATGAGAAAGCGCCTGTTTGCTGGCGACCATCCGGATGTGGCTACTAGCTTGAACAATTTAGCTAGTCTCTACAAGAGCCAAGGACGCTACAGTGATGCCAAACCTCTGTACATTAAAGCCCTGGCAATGTGCGAACGGGTGTTAGGCGTTAATCATCCTACTACAAAGACAATTCGAGGAAATCTAGCAATCCTGCAACGCCAGTCTACTCCCCGTGCTATCTGGAAAAGTCGGTTAGGTCAGTTTGTGCAAATCTTGTTAGCAATATTAATTTTACCGTTTTCTCTGTTGTGGCGATTGGCTAAAAAATTAATTCGTAATTAAAACATTTGCTTTGCGCGATGTTTAACAATAAGCTAGCCACAGCAAAGCTTTGATAGTTTTCGGAAGTGAGATTTTGAAACTACTGTTTAAAATCCATACCTTAATAGTCATTGTCAGCTACACAAATTCCTTTACATTTAATACCGTTCGTAGCTGTGCGCTGGCAATGAGAACATAGAACTTTTTCCTGTTCTGTTTCTTGATTGATATTTATATTAGTGTTTGCAGTAAAAGAGTCTTTTTCGTTCTGGATTTTTATAGTCATAAGGGTGGAGGGATTTTTTGCGGTTTACAGTAAACTTGTCATTTAGAAGCGATGCTTATACCAATTTTTTATGAAGCTGCATAGAATTCGATCCCCCCTAGCCCCCCTTAATAAGGCTACGGTGTACACACAAGTCTTCTAGAGTTGCATCGTAGGCTTTTGATCCCCCCAACCCCCCTTAAAAAGGGGGGCAAAAGCTTCTCAAAGTCCCCCTTTTTAAGGGGGATTTAGGGGGATCTCCAAGGACTTTGAGTTTGTACAGAGATATGTGTACACCGTAGCTTAATAAGGGGGGAACCGGAAAAACATTTATCAAAGTCCCCCTTTTTAAGGGGGATTTAGGGGGATCAAGATATGTACAACTTCACATTAAATTGGTATTAGAACCTCAATATTGATTGACCAATCGGTTTGGTTTATTTAGGTTCAGTTTCTCGACCACGTTGCGTTTTTTTAACAAACCACAGAGGCGCAGAGAAGCCAGTGCGTTGGGCGGGTTCCCCGACTTGAAGCAACTGGCGCGACACAGAGAGAAGAAGTCAATGCTTAACTGAACTGTATCAGCGATCGCATTTAGTATTTCAGATTTGATGCTCACAATTCTTCAAAATACTTAAAGCCACTGCCTCCGCTACCTTAATGCCATCGATACCAGCCGAGAGAATTCCTCCTGCGTATCCCGCGCCTTCACCAGCCGGATAAAGACCGACTGTATTTAAACTCTGATAATCTTCTTTGCGTTTAATCCGAATTGGTGATGAGGTGCGGGTTTCTACCCCAGTCAAAATAGCATCATCCATCGCAAACCCTTTAATTTGTTTGTCAAAAGCGGGAAGTGCTTCACGGATGGCTGCGATCGCATAATCTGGTAAACTCTCACTCAAATCACCCAAATGTACCCCAGGTGTATAAGACGGTTTAACTGTGCCCAATGCTGTAGAGGGGCGATGGTTGAGAAAGTCTCCCACCAACTGCCCTGGAGCTTCATAAGTCCCGCCGCCTAACTCAAAAGCCCGTTCTTCCAAGCGCCGTTGGAAGTCAATTCCCGCCAAGGCATTGCCTGGATAATCTTCGGGTGTAATGCCCACAACGATCGCACTGTTGGCATTGCGCTCATTGCGAGAATATTGGCTCATCCCATTGGTGACAAGTCGCCCTGGCTCTGATGCGGCTGCAACCACCAAGCCTCCCGGACACATACAGAAACTATAGACGGAACGTCCATTTTGGCAGTGGTGAACCAGTTTGTAATCGGCAGCACCTAAAAGCTTATGACCAGCCTGAGCGCCGAAACGGCATTGGTCGATGAGAGACTGGGGATGTTCGACCCGAAAGCCAATGGAAAATGGTTTAGGCTCGATGTAAACCCCGCGATTATATAGCATTTGGAAGGTATCGCGGGCGCTGTGACCCACAGCCAAAACCACATGATCGCTGGCGATATATTCCCCACTGGCGAGGGTGACTCCCCGCACCTGTCCATTTTCGATGTTGATATCTTCCACCCGGCTTTGAAAGCGAATTTCACCGCCGAGGGATTCGATTTTGGCACGCATACTTTGGACGATTCCCACCAGTTTAAAAGTGCCGATGTGCGGTTTGTTGATATAGAGAATTTCTGGTGAGGCTCCCGCGTTGACGAGTTCGGTTAATACCTTGCGCCCATAATGCTGAGGATCTTTGACTTGACTGTAGAGTTTGCCATCGGAGAATGTACCCGCCCCACCTTCGCCAAACTGGGCATTTGATTCGGGGTTGAAGTCTGATTTTTTCTTCCAAAAGCCAAAAGTATCAGCAGTGCGATCGCGAACTTGTTTCCCACGTTCTAAAATAATGGGACGAAACCCCATTTGCGCCAGCATCAAACCCGCAAACAATCCACAAGGCCCAGTACCAATTACAATGGGGCGAATCGCCAAATTGCTCGGTGCTTGTGCCACTGGGCGATAACTCATGTCTGGCGTAACCATTACATGAGGATCTTTTTTCAGGCGCTTGAGTAGATGAGTTTCCTGAGTCGTTTCTACATCCAGAATATAAACAAGGGTAATCTCTCCTTTCTTACGGGCATCGTAGCTACGCTTGAAGATAAAATAGCTGATCAAATCTTCGTCCGTGATTTGCAGCTTTTTGAGGATGGCAGTCTTGATCTCATCTTCAGGATGATCAAGCGGGAGCTTTACTTCAGTTAGTCGTAACATAGCGAGGAGAAATGCATACTGTCTATCAAAATCTTAACAAGAGAGGCAGGAGACAGGACGACTACTGGCTTTTGCCGAAACTTTACATAAACCAATTCGCAATTCGCAATTCGCAATTCGCAATTCGCAATTACGTTTTATCACAGGGTTTTAACCCCGTGACAAAACTTTTGGCCTTCAAAGGCGTTAGCGTAGCGGCACGAAGTTCGGTTTTAGACCCGATTGTTTTGATAATACGTAGCAAAAACTACCTTAGAGAAACAAGAAAAGTTTAGTTGAAATCAATACCTGTTAAGGTGTAGTTCTAGTGTATTGAGCAACTTGGGCAAATCCTTTTGAGAAACCTGACGTGTACCCGTCTCGACTGCATCAACCCAGGAAACGCTTTTCTCCATCGTTGTAGCGAAAAATGCTCTAGACCAGCCTTTTGCTTTTCTCGCTTCTCTAATGACATTACCTGATAGAGGCTGGATGTTGTTTGCACTTAGCTGATTCGAGTCCACGGTCAAGCGTTCCTGTGCTTCTGCTGGTAAATGAAAACGCCATCTAGAGCTGAGTATTTGATTCCAGTAACCTATAGGTCTTTTAGCAGTTTTGCTACTTGTTAACCAAGCTGGCCCTGTTTCCAGTTCTGCTTGCCATCCGGCTTCTTTGACAACTTTCAAGTCAGTTTCCAAATCATCAGCCATTTGTCGCCTAAGCTGTCTATCTTGCTCTGCTGTTGACACTTTGTCTTTGCCGTAAGCAATCTCCATCAGAGCCTTGCCCATTACACAATCCTGGAATTCCGGTTTGATTTGGAAGGTTAGCCAAACTAGCATTCTAGCCGCGCCAGCATTTTGTTTACCAATACTAAATAGTTTCTGTACGGTTTTCTTGGTAATAATTCCAGTGTGGTAGTGGTATTTAGATTTGTTGAGGAAGTATTTTGTCCATACTCCAGCTTGACCTATCACCTTTAAACCCACTAGCTTGTTATTGCCAGTTTTATCTGTTTCAAAATCTCGGATTATGCTGATGTCCCAAATCTTTAAATCAGCAACAGTAAAAGCTCCAGCTTTTTCCTGTTTAGGCCATGCAATACAAGCTAGTACTTGAGCAGGTTGCCGTAACAAGTGGTACAAAATACTCAATTTTTCATGCTTGCATAAGTCCCTGCGTTTCACAAGCCCTGTGTATTCAAATAGTTGCTTATCATCAATTACAAAATTGCCTGACCAAGGTTTATCTAAGTTAGCTACTAAGGCACAGTAAATCAGGTGAATAGCACACGCCCTTGGATCAAATTCGTCTATAACAACTAAAGCTGCCTCTTCTGCCAGAGTTTCTGGTTGTGGAGTTTCGGGATTATCTGTTACATAGTAAAAGATTTTTCCTTTTCCAGTTTCAGCTTCTCTTTCATAACTAAAAGTATTATTTACTTGATTCCATGACAGATTCATTTTTTGAGATAAGACTTCGGCAACTCCATACAAAACTAGCGACAAGGCAGCAACATTGGTCTTACTATCAGGAAATAAAGAAGCTTTTTTGAATCGCCGAGGTTTTGCTGAATCTTGGTAATTTAATTCTAAGTTTTGCTCATATTTATTAGCTCTATCTTGAAGAGGAATTTGCTTTTTTAATTGAGTATTTGGATCTTCTAAAGATTCTTTATCAAAAGCAACATTAGTTTCGCTTGGATTACGGGAAACGGTAATTCCCATTACCTGGTGAAATAGATGTAGAAGTTTACTATATAATGTTTTTGCTAACTGTTTCATTTTTCTACCAATCTGCTGCTCACGCAAGTAATTTACAATAATGAAATAAAGCCTAAGTTTATTCTAATTAACCTCGCTAAAATATAACTCTCAGCCGCTTGTAGTCGCTTTAAACAATTACCAACAATGCAAGAGATTTTCTACTAGGTGATACCAATCTAATAAAAAGTGGTCAAGTAAAAATCAATTTTTTTACTTGACCATAATTATCAGTGATGAGTTCAAGCTTTCACTGATTGTAATTACGAATTGCAGCTTTGCTGCTTGAGGTTACTAGCGGTACTGTTGGTCAGCCGGATCTCCATACGGGTCTTCGCTAGCTGGACGGACGTTACCATACTGCCCGTAATCCGCCGGATCGCCGTAGGGGTCTTGGCTAGCTGGGCGGACGTTACCATACTGCCCGGAATTTCCTTGGTTGCCTCTTTGCATCAACTTTTTCATAGCTAAAGCGGCGATACCAGCCATCGCTCCCTTCGCTAATGGATTGCTCATAATGTTACCACCTTGACCACCCATAAAGCTCCCCGCAGCACCACTCATAATTTGACTGAGTATATCTGGTTGTTGCTGGTGAACCCGGCCTGTCGCTTGAGCAAGATAATTTGGGTCTTGAAAGCGATCGTCTATACCATCTTGGTTTAGATCGGGAAAATTCAAGTTTGAAGAGCGCGTCTGCTGTTGAAGAGAGCGACCGAACTGCATCCGCTCTTGTGGTGACATCCGACTAAAAGCTTCTTGTGCAGATTCATGATAAAGGTCTGGAGGTAACTGTCTAGATACTTGCTGATAACGGTTTAAAACTTCTTCATCTGAGTATCCCTCATGAGGTAAACCTTGCTCATAGCGGTTGACAAAATTGCGGTAGTCATTTTCTGGAACCTCACCGCCACCAAAAATTTTTTCTAATATATTCATTTGTGGCTCCTAAACTGTGATTTCACTAAATTCTCAACGGTAAAGTAATTACTTTCAATATATTAATTGTTATATCTTTTCAAAATCATCTATCAAAGGTTACTCTTACTTTGATAAAAGTATAACTATTAGTATATAAAACTCAGGGTTGAATTTTGAAAGCATCCTGAGACTCAAAACCCTGTTGTACAAAAATTATAGTCCAAAATCTTTTCAACAATTAAATAGGATTTTTATATACTCGTATAAATTCTTAAAAAAGACTTTTCTGAAAAAATATAATAATGCTTGATATTATACTTATGAGTATTATTAACTTTAAATCCGGAAAAAGTTTGTATAAAAAAATAGAATGACGGTTAAACGCCATCTATTTATAATCTGTACAAAAATTAATATGTCGGAACAGTACCTGCACCCAAACTTCTTAAGTCTCGCCCTGTGGGACTGTTGTTATATCCTTGAAAGTCACGGTATTGTTGTGCTTCCTCCTCTGGAACACGAATGCCCTCTTGTGGCGGTGTTACCCAGACAGGGCGATTTTGAGCATCTCGATAGTAAACACGTCCATTCTTAGAAAGGTAGTATTTCCCCTGCGCTCCCGCTCCTTGGGCATTCTTTCGCTGATTGTAGAGGTAGTAAAGTCCAGCAGCTCCTGCCAAGATTGCCACTTTCTGCCCTGTACTTAATCCCCTCCTAGCTTGGGGTTGATTTACGGGAGCGCGATTATTTAAATTTCTACCAACAGTATCGTCAATTGGAGGTGGCGCAGCATTTTGGGAACCTCCGCCGCAGCTTGAAAGCAGAGGGACTGTTAGCAATGTTGAAAGAAATACTGTTGTTGTCAGCGAAGCTAATTTATTTGTCTTGATCATACATTTTCTTTTCCGGCTAATTTAGCTGATGTGGTATAAGATAGGACTTACGCAAAAGTGCTAAAAAGCTTAATTTATCGAACCGCCATCCGTAGGAACACCAAGAGTCTACAGTTTTATGCAATGGTCAAGCAAAACTCAGTTTTTTACTTGACCAAAAGCTCACATACACTGTATCCGCCACCATACTTTAGTTAGCTTAAAGTCTGTGATTCTTCTCTGTCTAGAGTTTGTTTTTTAAGCAAGCGAATTTCTGCTGCTAATTCTTGCCGAGTGGAATCTTTGAGCAAATAGCGGAAAGTAAACCAAATTGTGTAACCAAGTCCAATTAATTGGAGAGATGGAGAAAGTAGGGGAATATCATTTATGGCGTTGAGTACCGCTAGAAAAATCCTTAGTGCCGTAACTGTTATCACAAGCAATGCAAAGCTGATAAACAGCGATTTGTATTCTTGGTAGAATCTACCTATGTACTCAGGTATATTTGCCAAAAATATAGAAATCTGGCTACCAACTTTTTGCCATTGTTCTTCATTTTCCGAGGCGGGTGGCAACATTGCCAGGTTTCCTGGCTCTGAAGTTTTAAGTACTTCTATCTGGTTTTGGGAGGCAGTATCGACATACTGTTGCTGTAATTCTGTATCCATAATTATCTCCTGATTTTCTGTAATGAGAGCAGTTTTAAAGTTTACACTTTGTTATTATCAATTTTGGCAACGCTTGCTTTGCAACTAGCTAGCTAGATTTATTAACTCCTTAGCGGCACAGCTAATTTATTTGCAAACTTATTAGGAGTTTAATAATATTTAGACATTTCTAGATTTTTTTCTCATCAATCTTTTGGCAGAGATTTTATCTTCTAGAAGAGTTATTGAGCAAGTATTACAACTTAACCAAATAAAGCTTTAACAATGTAAGGGTATTTGATTTAATTGTAAGGTGTTAATAAGCAGATCAAACTAGCTAAGTTTGATGCTGTGTATTGATTTAGTTAACTTTAGTTTTGAAACTTACTGCTAGAAACTAGTCACATAAATGCTAGAAACTAGTCACAGTATTTACAAAAATTAGTTTAAATAAATTTTATAAATAGTAATACATTAATACTAAAAAGTTGTTTTATATCATACTTGTGGGTTATGAAAATATATTTAATTACTTCGATTGATTAAATATCAAGATAATTTAACTCAATCCTTGGAGAGAAGATGTTTATAAACTAAATTGTGTAATTTATAAAAAGATACAGCAAGATTTTAAGGAATAAAATAATGTCACTCCAAAAAATAAGTGAATTTGATCCAGATTACCCTAATACTATTGAAGGTAACGACATCAAAGGAATGGGTGTGTATCTTCAAGGAACTGATGAGAAGATTGGCACAGTAAATGATGCTGTAGTAGATGCTCAAGGAGCATTCCGCTACTTAATTGTTGACATAGGCTTTTGGATTTTTGGCAAGAAAATCTTACTACCAGTAGGTAAATCGCGTATTGACTCTACAGCAAACCGTGTATATATCGTTGGCATAACAAGAGAGCAAGCGGAAAATTTACCTGAATATCAAGAGCATACAACGCTTGACTACGACTATGAAGAACAGGTGCGTGGAGGATATCGCACACGCTCTGTAGAAAGTTCAGCTACGCTAGGATCGACAGCTGGCGGCACTACTCCTAGTCCTGACACCTACACCTACGCAGACGACGCGGATCTGTATGATGTTAGCACTCACGAAGACCAAACCTTCAAACTTTACCAAGAAAGGCTAGTTGCTAGTAAGCAGCGCCGGAAAAGTGGAGAAGTATCGATTAGTAAGCATGTTGAAACCGAAACTGCAAGAGTTGCTGTTCCGGTGGAAAAAGAGCGAGTCGTGATTGAGCGAGTGACTTCTCAAGACACAGGCAAAGTTGTGTCTGCGGAAGCGGCTGACTTCCGTGGGGGCGAGGTAGCACATATAGACCTCTATGAAGAAGTTCCAGACATCCGAAAGGAAGCTTTTTTGCGCGAAGAAGTCAAAGTGCAGAAAGTTGTAGACAAAGAAACCGTTGAAGCTCAAGAAACCATTCGACGCGAAGAATTAGATGTTGATACTGATGGAACTCGAATAGAGAATAAAACTGACCGGGGTTAACCTACTTAAACTACAAAGGTGATTGCATTTGAGTTAGTAGGAGTGGGTTTGCTACCTACTTCTACTAAAAATACTTTCAGTAGATTGATATTGCAGAAAAGTCATTAGTTTAGATGAGGTGGTTAAATTGAAAATAATTCAAAAGTTTCGTCGGGTTTTAACAGCTTTAGTCTTGGTATTAGTACTAACAACAACTGCCGCCTGTAGCGGTACTGTTCAAGCTAAACAACCAACTCAATTACCGTCTGGAATCAGTCATAGCGCCGACTATGCCGTGTTGTCACGCGGTAACAGTGTACAGGGTCAAGATTTTGGAAACTGGGTTGTCAGCACAGCCAAAGGAATTGTCCAAGATGCTTATGTACGTGACAACAATAAGTTAGGTATCGTGATTGCGCCTCAAGTTCGTCCGACCGAAGTGCGACCATTAGCAAAATCCTTACTCCAAGGTTTTCACAAAAATTTCCCCAATCAAGACTTAAAAGTTTTGATGTATGCACCAGACAAAAAACTGATTTTGACGGCTGAGTATGATAAGCAATCTCAGCAAATTGAGTATAAATAAGGACTCATTTTTTGGAGAAAGCTTGAGTTAATTCAGTTGATTGCAAGTATAAAAAGGAGACATTTAAAATGAGCAGCAGTGACAAGTATAAACGCGAAATTCTGAATGACTTAGCGCATGGTAATACAGAATCTTTAGATGATGTTTCATCTGACCCAACCAAGGAATACCAAAATTTTGACGATTTTGCCCAGCGTTCATCTCACGATCAACGTCGGCAATTGTTTAGTAAATCTTTCAACCATAACAGCATTCCACCAAGCCAGCTAGAGCCAGAACTCCAAAAGGCGATCGCTCAGATTAAGCCTAATGAACGAGATGATGTTGCACGGGCATTTTTCAAGCACTTAAAGCAAAGAGGGCTAGACGAGCGCCATCTAGAGCGAGATTTGGGACTTTCTACCCACAACCCTAACCACATAAGTGCAGATGACCTCAGCAAGGTGGCATCTTTCACATATCATAGTCATCCTGACATCTTCCACGAAGTGATGGCTGAACAACCAGCGATTCTGAAGTTTCTCAGTAATCCAATGGTAGGAGCAGCTTTAGGAGCGATCGCCTCTAAATGGTTTGGTCGTCATTAGTAATATCATGCTGGGTTAAAGACTTATCATTAAGACTGCAAGGGGGCAGGGAGCAGGGAGAGAAAGGGTTTTCAAGTTTTTGCACAGATAGTCAAGAACACCAAAATCTCCAATTTAGTGGCTTGCAATTTAGATAAAATGTGAGCCACTATTTATTATTCCAACCTGCTGCCTTCTTCACACAAGACTAACAGCCGCTTCTAACATTCGTATTGTCCCAAGTTCGGCATTTATTTCCACTTCCGCACCGATTGGCAAAGTAAATTTATCCTTAATATGACCAATCATTGAACCGTACCAAGCAGGAATATCTAAAGGAAGTATGTGTTGTTGCAATACTTGGATTAATGTAAATGACGGTTCATCTCCAAGACTACATTTAGTGCATTGCCCAAAGATAAAGCCAGCAATTTGATTAAGTATTCCAGCAGTTTTTAACTGTGTCAGCATCCTATCTATACGATAAACATCCTCGCCAACTTCTTCCACAAACAGAATGCTTTTGTTCCAAGAAGGTAGGTAAGGTGAACCTACCATTGCTGATAAGACTGATAAGTTTCCACCCACAAGTTTACCTCTCGCCTTTCCCGGTGCTATTGTCTCCACCCGCACTTCGCTAGGGTTGAGATTTTGCATAGTTACCGCTTCAGCATTAAATAGGATGCGCTTGAAGTAATCCACTGTAAATTGATTCCAGGTAGACGTAGCAACTGGCCCATGAAAAGTAATCATTTGACTACGGGCATTAATTGCTAACAACAGCGTTGTAATATCGCTATAACCGATGATAATTTTTGGATGGGAACGGATTAGCGAGTAATTGAGTAGGGGTAAAATGCGATTACAACCCCAACCACCACGCATGGGAATAATTGCTTTGATGGTGCGATCGCTAAACATCAAGTTTACATCCTGGGCGCGATCGCTATCTTTACCAGCTAAATAGCCGTAACGGTCTAAAATATGCTTTCCCAGCTTGACTTTTAACCCTAATTGTGAAATAGATTTCTGCGCTACTTCGATGTCTTTGGCATCAACGATACCCGCAGGGGCGATTAATCCTACGGTATCGCCTACTTGCAGGCGAGGCGGCTTGCGGATAGTGTTTGGAGATGGCTTACCTTGGGCGGTAAGTGCTGGTATTTGGGTGGCTAAGGTAGCCAGCCCACAGGTTGTGAGAAATTGCCGACGTTTGATAGTCATAACCATTCAGTTGGGGACTAAGCAATAGGACTGTTTTCCTAATACCTAGTACCAGGAATCTAAGCCTTTTGATTTTCACAAATCAAATAGGATTGCTATATGTAAATTCTGATTGACTAATTTTACTCCTGAATCATGCGGCGAAGATCGTCAAGAGGCGACTCTGGTTCGGTGATTTCTGAATTGTTGCTGTTAGTTATTTGTATATCTTCCTCTTCAATATAAAATTCAACACTTATTTTAACTTTCACTTTCCCTTTTTTCCAGCTTTGAGAACCTAGTGTTAAAATTTCGCAATCTGTGCCCTTCTGAAACCAATTCCCTTTTGGAGACTCTTTTATATGTATTCCTTTGCTACTTAATTCTTGATTCAACTTATATTCTATTGTCGCGTTAAAGGAAGCATCGATTGCTCGTTTAAATTTCGCAATTTTATATGTGTTACCTCCGAAGTCTAAAATATCACCATCATTGCACTCTATTTGCTTAAATCCATCTTCCATATCAACCTCAATTTATTAAAATTTTCTACTTTACACAAAGCTGTATTTAGTGAGTGCTAAAGCACTCACTAAAAGCTATAATTATCTCAAATCATCTTTGAAATTAATATTCAACCTTTTGTACCACATCTGAAATCAAAAATCCATTATTAGCAAACTTACCAACAGTATCAACCGAATCGCCAATTACAGGCAAAAAGTTGTCATATAATTGTATCGCCTGTAAACAACTATTGATACTAGAAGCTGCTGAATTATATGCTGCAATATTTTTTTCAACAGTACTCAATAATCGGCGATTATTCGCAATTTTTTCTTCAGCTTCTTGTTCCAATGTTTTCTCTAAATAAGCACGCGCTTGTGGATATTGCTGCAAAATTTCATCTGCTTGCTTATCTGCCATTGGCAACAACTGAGTTTTGAGCGTTTGATTAATGGTTTGACGGAAAGATTTACGAATTGTGTGGGAAACTTTTGGTTCAAAATCTAACTTCAATAATTGCCTAATTGCTGGTTCCGCTTCCACGATACTTTCAGCGTCGTAACCTTGAGAAGTTTGTGATAAAGTTTGGCGAAATTGATATATAGAAAAAGTGCCTTCATCATAAAATCTGGGACTTTCTCGCACAAAGCGATCGCACTCTACACTAGCTGCACTAACTAATGCTTGAGTAACTCGTTTTTCTAATTGTCTAATCTCTTGTTCAATCCCACCATCATTATCTAACAAACGATACAACTGGCGATAATATTCTGACTTACGAATCTTTTCAATCAATCGCTGGAAATAATTTGCAATTACTTGCTGAGAAGATTCAATTAAAATATCTTCTAATTGATTTGCTAAGTAATAAAATGCCTCAACTAAAATAGCAATTAAAGGCGCGGTAGCGTTGCGAGGATGGCTGATGGTTGCACGTTGATAAGCAGAAGCTACAGAAAAAGTATCTAGCAATTCATCTAATCGGCGAATCATTCGTGATTGTAGTTGCCTAAAATCTGCTTCAAAGGCATCACAATAATTATTAATTATTTGGTTAACTTCTTCTGTAATATGCTGACTAAATTCTCTACCAATTTGCTGAAGTTGCTGATTTAGGCGTTGCAACTCTTGCGCCTTCATAGTCTCAATTTCTTGGGGCTGACTATCTAAATTGCGTTGGACACTCTGATAATGTTTTTTCAGGTTAATACAAACATCTTCCAAATCATCAGCAAGATTTTTAAATAATTGGGGGCGCTTTTCTTCTGTAAGATAGCGAGTAATGGCTGTGCGAAATTCTTCAGTCCCACTATCTTGAATTAGTTTTTCTATCAATTCATTTCCCCAATCTCCCAGAATCCGCACATAATTTTGATTTGGGGTTTCAAAGCCATTAACAGATACACGGAATTTAGTGGTAGAAAGTTTTCCTGAATTTACGCAGTAGTTGTTGAACGCATAGATAAATTGTGGTGTTTCTTCATTACCATCTAAACCTTTAATACTTTCTGCAAAAACAGAATCTAAACCAAATCTATCTAGTTGGCTTGTCTGTTTAATTTGACTCTGTACCTGTAGCGTGTCCCTCTGCACTGTAGAGTAGTTCTCTCTCTAATAATGCATTAATTAGCATTGATTTACCAGCGCTAAACGCACCTGCAAACACAATTTCAAATTTTGGAGAAATCGCTTTATTTAGAGAAGTTCGTACAGGTGTAATATCTTGAAAATGTAGCGTTGGTTCTTGCTGTAAAAGTTGTAATATAGACTCAACTTGCTCTTTCAAGTTTTTGCATTGAAACGGTAAATCTGACATATTCAGCATCCTGACAATATTTCTGTATATTTTAGTTACATTTATTGCCTTGATGGTTCAGTAGTATTTCTGAGATATTTGATGCGATTTAGTTACTGGGTATCATTTAACCCATAAAGATTATGTCTGCTTAAAAACTTATTATAATGACGCAAAAAGAAGTCTGATTACGACATTGGCGAGGCCAACTTATCCGCCTCGCTGTAGTCAGTGAGCAAGAAGAGATCAAATCAAACAAAGAGCAATTTGAACTAGGTAATTGTAATCCATTCTACCGAATAATTAGCTTGCAGCAAGGGTTTAAGCCCTATTTTGATGCAACTTAAATTGACCTATTTAGCCTAAATTCCAACAAAATAAAAAAATCTGTGTATTTAGATACTTTTTAGGGATTTTTTGAGAAATGTCATGTTATTGTAACTTTAGTAAAGCCTTGTTAGTCAATTCAGGGAGTCATGATTATCGAGTGGTTCATTCATGATCAACGGTAAAAAAGTTCGGTTAAAGTGGAAAAATTATTGGTTTAAAACCCTTGGTAGATGGCGCTCGTGTCCGCTAACCTGTCCAATAGACAGACCTCATCATCGGCATATTTTTTGGAGTTGGATCGGTAGTTTCTTAGCCATTACTGCAACGTCTTACCTTGCTATAAAAACGAATTCTCCTTTGCTGATGGCTCCTTTTGGTGCTACGAGTGTTTTAATCTTTGGTGTCCCTGACAGCCCCTTGGCTCAACCTCGCAATGTCATTGGGGGTAATCTTTTAGCTGCGATCGTGAGCCTGATAATTCTGCATTTTCTGGGTTCTTCTCCCTTGGCAATGGGAATGTCTGTTTCTACTGCGATCGGAATCATGCAGCTTACCGGAACTCTACACCCACCTTCTGGTGCTGTTGCATTAGTCGTCATGATGACGAAACCGGACTGGCAATTTCTGCTAACACGTGCTTTGGAGGGATCGATGATTCTAGTGCTATGCGCTGTGATCTTCAATAATTTAGCGGAAGAAAGAACGTATCCAAAGCACTGGTTATAGGAAATTCGGGTTTAAAAACACACAGATGTGCGCCCTTACTTTTCCAGACTCCAGCCCAACGCTAGTGCTACTTCAGTAGCTAATTCTAAAGGATTGAATGGTTTAGCGATCGCACTGATCATTCCCATCTGCTTATAGCGATGGCGATCGGAAGCCTGAATTTTGGCAGTTAACAAAATTACCGGAATCGCTTTGGTTAAGGGATTTTCTTGTAACTTTTCAAAGGTAGCGATACCATCCATATTTGGCATCATCACATCTAGTAAAATCGCATCTGGTTGGCAAGTCTCAGCTTTCATTATGCCCTCTTGACCAGAACTCGCTGTCTCAACTTTCCAGCCTGCGACTGTTTCCAAGCAAATCTTGGTAACTTCTTGGATGTACTGCTCGTTATCAACCACTAGAATTTGCTTTGTTGTCATCACTCCTATCCTCCTGTTGGTTGTAAGAAATTTGCTGAAGTAACTCCATCACCCTTTGTTCAAATTCTTGGGTGGTAACATCCCCTTTGGTCAAAAATTCAGTATCTGAACTTAGTTTGCTATCTATAGTTGGCTCGTGATGACTATAACTTACAGGAATGTCGGAAGAATTTTCTAAATCAGTATTTTGGACAGTCCTAAACAACGGCAAAGTGACGTAAAAAGTGCTACCTTCACCCAACGTACTTTCAGCCCAGATGCGTCCACCGTGCTGTTGCATAATGCTCCTACAAATTGCCAAACCCAAGCCAGTACCATCATGGTTACGTGAATCTGAGGAGTCAACTTGTTGAAAGCGCTCAAAGATACTCTCAAGTTTGTCAGTTGGGATACCGCGTCCGGTGTCTTTGACTGTTAACAAAATTTCATCACCTTGTTGTTGCGCCCCCAACCAAACTGTAGATCCAGGAGACGAAAATTTAATGGCGTTGCTTAATAGATTGGTCAAGGTTTGGACAATGCGATCGGAATCTGCCAATACTTGGCCGGAGAGGGGAGAAATGGATAGCGTCATTCCGGCTTTATCAGCCAGAGGCTGCATGACATTTACTGCCTGAGTGACCAGATCAACGATATTGCAGATTTCTGGTTCCATCTTCGCCTTACCCGACTCGATCCGTTCAATGTCTAGGATGTGGTTGATTAAGCGTACTAGGCGTTCGCTGCTATCAGTAGCAATTTGCAGCAGACGTTTTCCCTGCTCTGAATCTGTCGCTAGTAAACCACTGGCTAGCATTCCTAGAGAGCCGTGAATCGAAGTTAGAGGTGTGCGGAGTTCATGACTAACAACAGAGACAAATTCATCTTTCATCCGCTCAATTTGCTTGCGCTCTGTTATATCTCGCAATATTACTGTATAAAATATCTCATTACCCATATCTATTTTAGAGATGGAAGCCTCCGCTGGAAATTCAGTACCATCCTTGCGGCAACCATAAATTTCACGCCGTTCTCCCATTCGGCGGGCAACATTAGGAGATTGGCCAAAGTCAACCACATGTTGACGATGCGCTTGGAAAAAGCGCTGCGGTAAGAGTAAATCAAGACCCCGTCCAATCACTTCCTGGGCAGAGTAGCCAAAAATCTTCTCTGCTCCTTGATTAAACAAGGTGATACTTTGGAATCCGTTGATGGAAATAATTGCATCATCCGCAATATCTAAAATCCGGGCAAATCGAGCTTGAGAAAACCGTAGTTCTTCCTGTGTCTGCTGACGTTCATCAAGTTGTGACTGCAACTGTTGATTCACGCTAATTAACTCGGCGGTACGCTCTGCTACTCTCAATTCCAGTTCGTTGATCGCTTGCAAATTAAGGGATGAGGAGGAATTTACTTCCCCTGCTCCCCCGCGGGCCACACGCTGCCGCAATTTTAACCGTTCTAAGCGATTAACGATTCGGGTTACCAATTCTGGCCCAACAATGGGTTTGCTTACAAAATCATCAGCACCAACACTAAACACCTGATTTACCATTTCGGCATCGCTATGCACAGTGAGGAATAAGATGGGTAACTCATTCCAGGGCGAATCATTACGTACCAATTTGCAAAGTTCTATACCATTTGTATAGGGTAATTCTACATCCAAAATCAGCATATCTGGGGCAACCGCTTCCAAGGTTTCCCATAACTGACGCGGATCTTCAAGAGCGATCGCTTTAAGTCCCCAAGGGCTAAGTAAGGTTTGCAACAATGCCTGAATTTGCGGATCGTCATCCACAACCAATATTTTAGTTTCTGTATAAGGATCATTTTGCAACGGTTGCGCCGTTGTTTTTAATGCCTGTGGAATTGATGGTGATGCAGATATTGCCGCTTCGTCGTTTCCCTCAATTTCTCGACGCAATAACTTTACCCAACTTTCAAGGTTGCTAATCTCAGATTTACTCAAGGTTTGACCAGAACTCAATAGCAGTTCGATATTACGTGCCAATTTTGAGCCAAGAGGTAACCCAAAAGTACCTAAAGATCCCGCTAAGGTATGCGCCTCTTTGGCTGCAAGGGAAAGCAATTTAATATTTAAACTATTTTGATTTAAAGTTGCGATCGCTTGCTCTATTACCTTCACCTGCTCATCTACCCGCCCTTGAAATCGTTGCCAAATTTCTGCAACTGCTATTAGTGCTTGCTGCTGTGATTTGAGATTTGTAACTTGAGACTTTGCACGATCTAATTCCCCTCTGCTCCCCTGCTCCTCTGCTTTCTTGCTCCTCTGCTCCCCTTCTTCGATCTGTTTGAGACGATAACCGATACCATAAACTGTTTCAACCAAATCAGTGGGCGCTCCTACAGCTTTGAGTTTCTGCCGTAACCCTTTGATGTGAGTGCGAACAGCTTCTTCTTGTGGAGTATCTTCATAAGACCAAAGATGTTCTAATATCATGCCGCAGCTAAACACCCGGTGACTATTTCGCAAGAATAGTTCTAACAGAGCAAACTCTTTTGGGGTAAGTGTTAGCAGATTGCCAGCATAGATAACTTCACAGCTACTAGGGTTTAGCTGCAACTTACCATACTCCAACACTGGTTGTGAAATTGCACCTTTGCGACGCAACAGCGCCCTAATCCGAGCAATTAACTCTTCTTGTTCAAAGGGTTTAACTACATAGTCATCTGCGCCTGCATCTAACCCAGTTGCTTTTTCATGACTACTATCGCGCCCTGTCAATAACAATATTGGCATTTGCAGACCACTAGACCGAATTTTACGACAAAGACTAATGCCATCCAGCTTGGGCAAACCTACATCCAAGAGAATTAGATCATAATCGTAAACTTGAATCAAATCCCAAGCAGCATCACCATCAGTAGCAACTTCAACCGCATAGTTTTGGTTAGTCAAAACAGCGGTGAGTGCATAGGCATTTAACTCGTCATCCTCTACAACTAAAAATTTCATGTTAAAAGCTTTACAAGTTAAAATGTATACAACAGATAACAAGCAATAAACATAAATTGCAAAATAAATTACAGGGTTTTTAAATAATTAAACCACACCATTCCCTATCCCTACACCCTCAAACTGAGTAATGATCTTTCGAGTCATAAAACTCCCAATACGCTACAACAGAAAAAAGCCTCTACTAAACCTGTGAAAAAACGAGTAACACTCACCTTCCCGAAACGCGCTGTGCAAATGCCAGTCACTTACGTCCTGGCCAAAGAGTTCAATGTCGCTGCCAATATTATCCGTGCCCAAGTTGCGCCAAATCAAATTGGCAAACTGGTAGTGGAACTATCGGGAGATATCGATCAATTAGATGCAGCGATCGAGTGGATGCGATCGCGCCATGTTAACGTTTCTTATACTTTAGGCGAAATTGCGATCGACGAAGATGTGTGTGTCCACTGTGGCTTGTGTACTGGGGTTTGTCCTACCGAAGCCCTCACCCTCAACCCAGAGACATATAAACTGATATTCACGCGATCGCGTTGTATCGTCTGCGAACAGTGTATCCCTACCTGTCCTGTACAAGCAATCTCCACTAACCTTTAACAATTTAAAATTGATATTATTCCAGCTTAAACACATCCGCAATGACACTGCTATCACCCACCAACCTAGTTTTTGCTGGAGAATCATAAACTATCAATAGCGAAGCTATGCCATCTACCTCTTGAAACAGCGTCATTCCCTCAGCATGATCTTCCCGATTTCCATAAGGAATATCTTGTACAAAATCTGGATTACTGAAAACATCTTCTGGCAAGTTAACGCCATTTTTCCAGCGATAAACTTGCACGGGCCCATCTAAATCCATCGTTGGCCCAGCTAAAATCAACAAATCTTTTCCATCTATACACAAATCTCGAATTCCCAAACCATTCAACCAGAGAAAATGCTTTTTATATAACTCCTTTGCTTCTCCAATTTGCCGTAGTTTTAAAATTCCAGGGCTAGAATCTTCTAACTCAATTTCTAGCATTACAGCCCAACCCCGCAATACAGGGCCACGCAAACCCAAAAAAATACGGTTTTGATTAATGGCTATTCCTTCAATATCAAAGCCGTTATCTTTTCCGGCAATTGCTGCCTTGATAAATAACCCTAAATGGGGGTCATCTGCTAAAGCCGTCATCAGCAAATTACCCTGGTTCGTCACCTCTAGTTTTGCGGCATTTAATTGCACATCTGGATTTTCGGGATGTGAGCAAGATGAGAATAACTTGCCGTCTATCAAAGGAATACGTCCTAAGAGGTAACGGTTGGGTTCTGATTCAATTTTTGCCAGCCTTTTAAAGTTTTGTGCATCGCTTTTATCGGGTTTAGCTTTTTTACGTTTGTAGCTATGAGAACCAACAAACCACAAGTAATTATCTACATAAGCAAGTCCTTCTATATCAATTTCTTGGTCTTCTGGCGCAGGTAAATCGATAAATTCTGCTACTCTAAATTGTTGATGGCCTGTAAATTTATCAGTATCAACCAAAGATAAACGTTCAATAGTTGAGGTTTCATCTGACCCCAACCATAAATATTTATCGTTTGTTAGCAGCACTGCTGATAAATCTTCTCTATGATCTTTAAAATTATCTACAAAAGTCAAAAAAACTTGATTGAGAAAATTTGAGTTTACCATTTTATCATTCCAAAAGATTAATAATGCTATCACAATAAATTATTTTATACTATAATAGTATAAAAAATATCTTTAATAAGGTCGCTAGAGTGAACTGCTCCTTAGACCTTTGATAGATATTAAATGTTTCTATAAGAGGATACAAGTAATAATTTTTGTAAGCATAATTAATAGTACTCATGGAATAAAAATATTAAAAAGAGATACAACTTTTTATCTAATGTTATTATGCAATGACTTCATGAGGTAGTTATTAAGAGCAATTATGGAATTAGCCACACAACTCACGGTAAAAACTTTAGGGGACTATGCCTATCAAGCGATTGAAAAACACTTTAAGAAAACCTTGAAGTGGGAAAAATCAGTAAAGAAAGATGAAGATCCAGAAGCGTTGCACCAAATGCGAGTGGGAATGCGTCGCTTACGAACAACTGTAACTAGCTTTGGGCTAGCGGTCGATCTGCCGAAACCAGTTAGCGATAAAAATATTGGTAAAATAGCCCGTCGTCTTGGTAGTTTGAGAGATTTAGACGTACTTAAAGAAAGTTTGGAAAACGATTATAAACCAAACTTACCCTGCAAAGAGCAAAAATCTCTAAAAAGAGCTTTCAAAGCATTAGCTAAACAACGTGAGGATGTAGAATCAAGCGTACAAAAAACGTTAAAAGATGAATCATACAAGTCTCTAAAAGATGCATTAGATAAGTGGTTCGAGAAACCTAGTTATCAACCTTTGGCATCTTTGACTATTCAGCAGGTACTACCAGATTTACTTTTACCAGAAGTGAGTAGTTTTTTACTGCATCCGGCTTGGCTATTTGGCACTGAATTTGTGGAATCAGAAGTGATAATCCAGAAAAATTGGAAACCACAAAAGATAGAAAAACAATTGACAACAGAAGGTGAAATTATTCACAGTTTGCGAAAAGAAGCTAAACGTCTACGCTACCAGATGGAGTTATTTACTGACTTATATGGGGAGTCTTACGCAGCTTATCTTACAGAAGTGAAAAATATCCAAGAAATTTTGGGTACGATGCAAGATAGTGCCGTCTTAACTGACTGGCTTACAGATGTCTTCAAGTCAGAAATCCAAACTGAACTGCCTACCCTTGCAGCTTTGTTAACTGAAAATCGCTACCAGTCGTGGCAGAAGTGGCAACCCTTACAAGAACGGTATCTGAAAGCTGAAACTAAGCATAGCTTTCATTTAACACTACTGCACCCGCTTTCAGGAGTAATAGGGTAAACTACCCTGCTGTATAGACGGACTGAGCTTGCCAATCCATTGGGAATAACCCCAGAACTCCATAGTTCTGGGGCAAGCAGGGGAGGCAGAGGAAGCAGGGGGGAATTTTAGAAGTTACGAAATCATCCCGCAAATATGTAACGCCCCCAAATCTTTTTCTTGCAGTCCTCTGCCTCCTGCCTTCATTGATAAATAAAGACGGGTTGCAGCCCGTCTAAATAGCTTGAAAGTGCAAATACACTTTGTATAGTATTTAAAATAACACAGCTAATTTTCTGAGAATTGCCAATTTGCCAGGTCATAAAAATAACATATATTGGCTAAATCCTTTACCAATACATATTTGAAGATTTCTGAAAATTGCGTAGGCGAAGCCCACCGTACTACTTCCCTGCGGGACGCTACGCGAACGTGGAAGCAAGCTACGTAAAGCTTCTCTACGAGAAGGTATCGCACTCCTTGCACTCATTGAGCAATTTTGAGTCCTCTCTAGTCTGAAAGCAGTAATAATTGCCCTTAAAAAATATTGCTTTGTCTAAATCAGTCATAGTAGAGGTTATAGCTACTGGATACAAAAGCTGCTCTAATATGTTGTCAGAGTGGCTAAGTTGTATGTAAATTCAACCAGCAGCTAAGATGAAGATTTACAAGCGTCAAATATGAATGTATTACTTCTATACCCCCGTTTTCCAAAAAGTTTTTGGTCTTTTGAAAAAACACTGGCTTTATTAGACCGTAAAGCAATGCTACCGCCTTTAGGCTTGGTAACTGTAGCCGCGATATTACCTCAAGAATGGGAGTATAAGCTAGTAGATCGAAATGTCCGCGTCTGTACCGAAGAAGAGTGGGCTTGGGCAGATTTGGTAATTATGTCGGCGATGATTGTGCAAAAAGAGGATTTGCTTTCTCAGATAGTAGAAGCAAAACGTAGAGGTAAACGGGTAGCTGTGGGTGGCCCTTTCCCGACAGCGCTACCAGATGAAATGACATCAGCCGGAGCAGATTACTTAATATTGGACGAAGGGGAAATTACCCTACCCTTATTTGTAGCAGCGATCGCACGGGGCGATCGCACAGGCATTTTTCGCTCTGGCGGTGAAAAACCAGATGTTACCAACACTCCAACTCCTCGCTTTGACTTGCTAGAATTTGAAGCCTACGCGGAGATGTCAGTGCAATTTTCGCGTGGATGTCCCTTCCAGTGTGAATTCTGCGACATTATTGTGCTATATGGCCGCAAACCCCGCACCAAAAGCCCAGAGCAACTCTTAGCAGAACTTGATTATCTCTATAAATTGGGTTGGCGACGCAGTATTTTTATGGTGGATGATAACTTCATCGGTAATAAGCGGAATGTCAAATTATTTTTGAAGTCCCTTCTGCCGTGGATGGTAGAACATAATTATCCATTTTCCTTTGCCACAGAGGCTTCAGTTGATTTAGCCCAAGATCAAGAACTGATGGATTTAATGGTAGCGTGTAATTTTGGAGCCGTTTTTCTGGGAATTGAAACCCCCGACGAAGAAAGTCTTACTTTCACTCAGAAATACCAGAATACCAGAGACTCACTCAGTGATGCGGTGAATAGGATTACCCGCTCAGGGTTGCGAGTTATGGCAGGCTTTATCATTGGGTTTGATGGCGAGAAGGCGGGAGCAGGCGCACGAATTGTCAAGTTTGTCGAGCAAACAGCAATACCCACCGCCTTATTTAGTATGCTGCAAGCGCTTCCAGATACAGCCCTTTGGCATAGATTAGAAAAGGAAGGACGACTCCGTAATAAATCAGCTAACATCAACCAAACCACGTTGATGAACTTTGTCCCAACTCGACCTTTAGAAGACATCGCTCGTGAATATGTGCAGGCGTTCTGTGATTTGTATGAGCCAGAACGGTTTTTGGAGCGTACATACAAACACTTCCGGCTTTTGGGCGAAGCAACCTACCCGAAAAAGGGCAAAGCTGCCAAGAAACCATTGAACTGGAAAGTACTTCGAGCGTTTCTAATCATTTGCTGGCGGCAGGGTGTACGTCGTCAAACGCGGTGGCAATTCTGGCGCAACTTGTGGAACATGTATAGGCATAATCCGGGTGGGGTGAGTAGCTACTTAGCTGTTTGTGCCCAAATAGAGCATTTCTTGGAGTATCGCCAAATTGTCCGGGATCAAATTGAGGCTCAAGTGGCTGAATTTCTGGAAGCAGAAGCTAGGGTAAAACCTGAAGCACAAGTAATGGTTAATTCGATAGCGAATTAAATTTGGCGATACCTTGCAATGCCAATGCATCGGGATGCAATGTTAATGCGTCCTCTTACAATGCCAATGTATCGGGATGCAATGCCAATGCGTCCCCTTGCAATGCCAATGCATCGGGATACAATGCCAATGCGTCGCCTTACAATGCCAATGTATCGCGATGCATTGTTAATGCGCTCCCTTACAATGCCAATGCGTCGACCGCATGACCAAATAAATTTATTTATCGGGATTATTAATTTTGAATTTTGAATTTTGAATTTTGAATTCGGAGCGTTCGCCCTTGGCGTCTCGTAGAGAAGCGACGTGACTATGCCACCCGATAATTTAGAGATTAATGAAACGATCGCAGCACAGTTTGCTCAATTAGTGCTGGATTGTATCGGGCGGGAGTATCCCCACAGTGGCCTATATTGGGCTGATAGCGATGAGGATATAAAACCACCGCGTGAATTGACTCCTGCTTTTTATGGTTGCTTAGATTGGCATTCAGCCGTACATGGTCACTGGTTGCTGGTACGTCTGATGCGTCACTTTCCTGAAGCCTCTTTTAATGCAGCGTCAAAACAAGCACTTGAGCAAAGCCTAACACCCGAGAAGATTCAAGGAGAAATTGCCCATTTTCAACGGCTACCCTTTTTTGAATTTCCTTATGGTGTGGCATGGCTTTTGCAACTGGCTGCGGAACTTCACGAGTGGAATCATCCTCAAGCGAAACAATGGCGGCTTGTATTGGAACCGCTAGAAAAGTTAATTGCAGATAACTTACAGCGCTGGATTAACGGACTGAAACTCCCAAATCGTACAGGGATGCATAGCCAAACAGCTTTTGCACTTGGTTTGATTTTAGATTGGGCACGGATTACCGAAAATAATGATTTCACTCAGTTAGTAGAGAACAAGGCACGGCAATTTTATCTTAGCGATCGCAATTACTCCTTACAATTCGAGCCGCTTGGCTACGATTTTCTCTCTCCTGGCCTTGCTGAAGCAGACCTGATGCGGCGAGTTCTGCCAACAACAGCTTTCAGTGACTGGCTTACCGATTTTCTTCCACAAATACCGATTGATAATTCAGCAAATTGGTTACAACCACCCGGAGTAGATAATCCTAAAGATTATATGCAATCCCACTTCTACGGTCTTAATCTTAGTCGCGCTTGGATGCTTGAGGGGATCATTTCTGGATTGGCAAATAGCGATCGCCGCATCGAAACACTTCGCTTTACTGCCCTTCACCATCGTCAGCATGGATTAGCAGATATTGTAAGTGAACATTATGCAGCTAGTCACTGGGTAGGTACTTTTGCCGTTTATCTCCTAACGAATCGTGGGTTGCAAAGGAAAATTGGCGTTGCAGAACAGTGGGATGAATTGAGGCAAGCAGGGGAGGCAGGGGAGGCAGAGGAGGCAGGGGGGGAATTTTAGAAGTTTGCCAAATCATCCCGCTTTCTCTGCAACGCCGAAAATTATTTAATCCCAATGCTCCATGTCCAATCCTTAAAATATGCCAAGTAAATATGCTTTAGCTGACTGAGACTGTCAGGATCATATAGTAAAGAGTAAAAGGCAATCTATTTTGACTTTTAACTTTCTCCTTTTGTTCAACTTTCCACAAGGGTAGGTTTAATCTTGACTAAATTGAAGGTTGGTATCAATGGCTTCGGTCGAATCGGGCGACTTGTGCTTCGCGCTGGCATCGATAATCCCAACATTGAGTTTATAGGCATTAACGACCTAGTACCACCAGATAACCTCGCTTACCTATTAAAGTACGACTCAACTCACGGTAGATTAAAGCACAAAGTTGAAGCCAAGGAAGATGGTATCCTCATTGACGGGCACTTTATTCCTTGCGTGTCGGTGAGGAACCCAGCAGAGTTACCTTGGGGAAAATTAGGTGCAGATTATGTGGTGGAAGCTACCGGACTGTTCACTGACCACGAAGGAGCTGCAAACCACCTGAAAGCAGGTGCAAAGCGAGTGGTAATTTCTGCTCCCACCAAAGATCCAGATAGAGTTACTACCCTGTTAATGGGTGTCAATCATCACCTATTTGACCCCAGTAAGGATATCATTGTCTCCAATGCTAGCTGCACTACAAACTGTCTAGCTCCCATAGCTAAGGTCATCAATGACAACTTTGGGTTGACCGAAGGGTTAATGACCACAGTTCATGCCATGACTGCCACTCAGCCAACTGTAGACGGCCCCAGCAAGAAAGACTGGCGGGGTGGTCGAGGTGCAAGCCAGAATATTATTCCCTCCTCCACAGGCGCAGCTAAAGCTGTAGCGTTGGTTTTACCAGAATTGAAGGGCAGGTTAACTGGTATGGCATTACGAGTTCCGACTCCCGATGTCTCTGTAGTTGATTTAACTTTCAAAACTGCCAAAGCTACTAGTTATAAGGAAATCTGTGCTGCCATGAAGGAAGCTGCCGCAGGTTCTCTAGCAGGTATTTTGGGTTACACAGATGAAGAAGTAGTTTCTACAGATTTTCAAGGCGATACCCATTCCAGTATCTTCGACGCAGGTGCTGGGATTGAGTTGAATTCCAACTTCTTTAAAGTAATTGCCTGGTATGACAACGAGTGGGGCTACTCGAATCGCGTGATTGACCTGATGTTGTCTATGTCACAGAAGGAAAAACTCGCACCGACAGCTGCTGTGGTTTGATTGGTCATTTGTCATTGGTCATTTGTCATTAGTCATTGGTCATTGGTCATTAACTTTTGACTTTTGACCCTTGACTTTTGGGATTTGGGTTAAATGGTAAATACCGTGAAAACAAAACGCCATTTAGTATCTTTATTTACAAAACCAGTGATATAAAGCACATGTTAATTTGGATGGCTTGGACGATGTCTACGACGGACTACGCCTACGCTCAAACCATCCAAATTTGCAGGTTACTCCTCAACCACCCCTAATCCCTATGCGTCGAACCAAAATCATTTGTACTGTTGGCCCGGCTACATCTGCACCCGAAAAGCTGCAAGCTTTAGTAAAAGCTGGAATGAATGTAGCGCGGCTGAATTTTTCCCACGGGGCTTATGAATTCCACGCCCAAACTGCTCACTATCTAAGGCAAATTAGTAATGAGCAGCAAAAGCCGATCGCAATTATGCAAGACCTATGTGGCCCGAAGATTCGTTTGGGAACTTTACCACCAGAAGGGTTAAATTTAGAAGCTGGTACTGAAGTCACCTTTGTTTTGCAAGAAAAGGGTGAAAGTATCGACGAACTACCCTTACCATTACCGACTTTGTTCGCAATGGTGCGACCAGGCGAACCGATTTTGATTAATGATGGTCGCGTTAAATTGATTGTCACCGATCGCGATGCCGATCGCATTCGCGCACAAGTGAAAATTGGCGGGTTAATTTCTACACACAAAGGAGTAAACCTACCACAAACTCCTTTACCTGTTAGTTCGATCACCGAAAAAGACTTGCTGGATCTGCGCTTTGGGATTCAGTTGGGTGTAGACTGGGTAGCGGTGTCCTTTGTGCGATCGCCACAAGACTTAGAACCCGCCAAGCGAATGATTGAAGCTGCTGGTGCTTCCATCCGCTTAATTGCCAAAATCGAAAGAGCAGAAGCAGTAGAAAATTTTGACTCCATTCTGAAGGTTGCCGACGCGATTATGATTGCTCGTGGCGATTTAGGGGTAGAAGTACCAATTCACGAAGTCCCCCTAATTCAAAAAGATATTATTCGCCGTTGCAATCGTGCTGGCAAGCCGGTGATTACAGCCACCCAAATGCTAGAGTCGATGATTAGCGCCCCCGATCCCACCCGTGCCGAAGCAACCGATGTTGCCAACTCCATCTTAGATGGTACGGATGCAGTAATGCTTTCTGGTGAAACAGCTGTTGGACAATATCCCATCGCCGCCGTCGAGATGATGCACAATATCGCTGTGCGGACAGAACAGGCTTTAGATGAGGGTAGCAAACACGCCTGGTGTCATGAAGCAGGCAGTCTCAGCGTTACTGAATCTGTAGCAGAATCCGTGTGTCGCATCGCTTATGAAACAGGCTCACGGGCAATTCTCTGTAACACTTCATCAGGAAATACGGCGAGAATGGTGTCTAAATACCGCCCTACTTCTCCCATTATTGCCCTTACCCCTGACATCACCGCTTATCGCCAACTAGCGCTTTCTTGGGGTGTGGAAGCTTTACTGATCCCACCAGTCCACAATGCCGAAGAGATGTTTACCAATGTGGTGAACACAGTTGTAGACATGGGTTTAGCGAATAAGGGCGATAAAGTAGTAATTACCTCTGGTGTTCCAATTGGTAAATCAGGAACAACTAGCTTAATCAAAGTGCATTCCATTGGACAGCCAGTTTCTGCATAAGGCACTTAAAATAGGGCTGTGGCTGAAGATAGTAAGCAAAATTAGGCAATGTTTAAGAAAAATTGCCAGAATCAGAATTGAAGGAAGAGTAAAGAGTGTAAAGAACTGGGGAATAAGTAAATCCTGTAACATTCATCACGGAGTATTTTATGTCTAAGAATTTACTGGAACAATTGCGACAAGTGACTGTTGTGGTCGCAGATACAGGGGATATCCAGGCAATTGAAAAGTTCAAACCCCGAGACGCTACCACCAATCCTTCGCTGATTACTGCTGCGGCGCAGATGCCAGAATATCAGGGAATTGTCGATCAAACTTTACTCCAAGCGAAGAAAGATGCTGGAGCCGGAGCCACCCAAGCACAGATAGTTTCTCTAGCTTTTGACCGTTTGGCAGTTGCCTTTGGATTAAAGATTTTGCAAATCATTCCCGGTCGCGTATCTACGGAAGTCGATGCTCGTTTGTCCTACGATACCGAAGCTACCCTAACTAAGGCACGGGATTTAATTGCTCAGTATAAAGCAGCTGGAATTGGTTGCGATCGCGTTTTAATTAAAATCGCTAGCACTTGGGAAGGTATTCGCGCTGCGGAAATTCTTGAAAAAGAAGGTATTCACTGTAACCTTACCTTGTTGTTTGGTCTTCACCAAGCGATCGCCTGTGCAGAAGCTGGCATTACCCTAATTTCTCCCTTCGTCGGTCGGATTCTTGACTGGTACAAAAAAGATACCGGACGCGATAGCTACCCAGCAGCCGAAGATCCAGGAGTTTTGTCAGTCACCAAAATCTACAACTACTACAAGAAATTCGGCTATAAAACCGAAGTTATGGGAGCTAGCTTCCGTAACCTGGGTGAAATTACTGAACTCGCAGGTAGTGATTTGCTAACTATTTCGCCATCACTTTTGGCTGAATTGCAAGCAACTGTTGGAGAACTGCCACGTAAGCTTGATCCCGCCAAGGCAGCAAACTTGGAAATCGAAAAGATATCCGTTGACAAAGCTACCTATGACAAGATGCACGCCGCAGACCGCATGGCAACCGACAAACTAGATGAGGGCATCAAAGGTTTCACCAAGGCACTAGAAGACCTTGAGAAACTTTTAGCAGACCGACTAGTTCGCCTTGAAGCAGAGGTAGTAGCAGCTCATTAAAACATAACGATAGTTAGTGGTTAGTGGTTGAATCACCAACCACTAACCATTAGTTAGTTGCATCAGTCCTCATTAATAACGACGGCGGATAATCTGGTATCGCCCGTAAGGCTGCCGTCGTTGGATAATCTGCCGTTGTCTAAACTGCTGCCGACGTCGAATATTTTGGTATCGTCCAAAAGACCGCCGTGGTCGAATATTTTGGTATCGTCCAAAAGACCGCCGTGGTCGAATATTTTGGTATCGTCCAAAGTGCTGCCGACGTCGGAGAAACTGCCGTCGTCGAATAATTCGGTATCGTCCTGGTCGCCGTTGAGCAATTAAAAGCTCTCCGGTTTTATCTCCTACTAAATTAGCCTCTGGTGCAGCGCTCTGTTCATTGCGAGCATTACTTAGAGAAATATCCTTCGCTTCAGCTAAGGAGGGCGGATACACAAAGGCACATAGCAATAGCGCTATTGAAGATAACTTCTTGAAACCTTTCATGTTTTTGCTTCTACTAAACTTTTGGTAATAACTTTATTAAACACCTTAAGGGTATCCGCCGAGATACGTGCAAATTGGGACACGTTGTAAAGTTTTGTAAAGTCAATTGTCAAAAACCTTGAGTTACCGTCGTTTCAGCCTCAACCGAAACCTGACTATTCAAATGAAGACATTCCCTAAAAGGGTCATTTATGGGCAAGTGTAAGGGACAAAAAGAGGTGAAAGCTTGGTTTTACCGTGCAAAAGTTTGATTCGCTATTTATCATTTTTGGGCAAGTTAGTAAATTAACAAGGTGTTGTTTGCAATATTTATTTACAACGTGTCTCTTTTTGCAGGTATCTCGGCGGACACCCGTCAAGGTAACGCCATGGGTGACTTGAACAAGCCTGCCGAAGGTCCTGGAATTTCAAGGATAGAAATGCCCTAAAATTGAGAATATACAAATATAGAGTGACAAATTATTTGTTGCTCTATATCTCGTAATCATTCAACACAAAATATTTTATGTTGAATCAGTTTCTCATAAGGCTTGTAACTGTGGTAGATGTCGGGAAATGGATTTTTCACCACATTGGCAAAGATAGCGATCGCCTACCAACTCCAGTTTTAATACCATAAAAATTAGCGTGACTTTTGAAAATTTAATTTCCGACCGGGAGTAAAATCACCCCACCAACCACGGCCCCCGCCGCGTCTCCTCATCCCTATACTGCTTTATCAATGCCAAGTTTTATACAAGTTTGGTAGTCACCACTGAAAATATCCACGTTTTGTATCAGAATTTGATACCGTAGTCATGACCTCTATATAAGTAGATATTAATCATCGTGACTACCAAAATCCTCGTGACTACAGGACATGACTACCAAAACCCCAAAACCTCCAATCTATTTTATGAGCATTGGGCGATCGCTCCTCTCCACCGCCGCCACAATCCCCTATAGTCCCTTTAATCTCCTAACTTGGCTATTTGCCCATTCACCGCATTTACGCGGCTTATTTCTCATCTTGGGAGGAAGTTAAAAGCGATCGCTATTCATCCCTCTGCCCTCAGCAAGAACTGCCTTTTTCAAAAATTCTCGCGTGACCCCTAGTTGTACTCTCCAGGAAGATCAGTTTTTCTAACAGTAATGCTGCCAACTTTCTTACCTGACATTCTCAATAATTCATCACCTGAAAATTCAAAACCAAGCTTTAGTGCTATTCGCGCAACATCATCTGCGGTTGATGCTGCAAGCACCTCGTTTTTAAGTTCAGGTTCAGACTGCATTTTCTTTAAAAATGCTTCGATTTGCTCAAAAGCCATATTTAAAATTTGATCCTCGCTAGCTACTCGTAATATAAAGAAAAACAGCAGTATATTCTATAAGACTAGCAGCACAAGGGTATCAAGATTCGGGGGAAAGATGATTATCGCGACGCGCTGCTCTTCATTTATCAGAATCTTGCTTATAAGAAACCACCTTCTTATAAGTAAACGGGTGGTTCATGCCACCCAAAAACCTACTCTTTTGTTAACTCCTCAAACCTGCGATCGCACTTACCACCCCTGCCACGTCTCTCTGGCTATAAATCCTCACCCTTGTAATACATTTATGCTACAAAAACCGCATTTTGCTTAATGCGAAAAAAAGTTGCTAATTGCGAATCCCCCCCCTAAATATATCCTGAATACTTAAATTTAAGAGGGGGGTGATGCAAATCCTATACATTACTGGCTTTTTATACTTAGATAGCTTCACCCCAAAAAACCAGACCTTTGTACTACGTTAGGCATCAATTATTAGGCATTGGGTATTGGGCGATGCCTTCTCTACGAGACGCTACGAATTCGGCGGCAAGCTATACACCTCTCACCCCCGCCACAATCGCCTACACCAATTTTCGGGTAGAATCCCACAGCCATCACCATACGCACCCTTAGACTCGCAACACTTTTCGGTCTACTGACACTGATAAAACTCAAATCACCCTCTTAACTGCTTGATTCTAAAATATCTACCCTTGAAAGCTGCCTCCTCTGCTTCCTCCGCCTCATCCGCTCACAAAATTGCCTTCCTTCCTTATTCCATATAGCTTTGAGGGGTTGACCACTGTTGACATCCCAGAATATGATGTTCAAATCAGCAGAAGCTAACTGTTGTCCATTCGGGCTGTAGGCAATGCTACGATGAGAATCGCAATAATCGATCAGGGACTTGAGGAGTTTACCACTGCTGACATCCCAGATTTTGATCGTCTTGTCGGCACCAACAAAAGCTAACTGTTGTCCATTCGGGCTGTAGATCATGCTATAACCATTACCAGTCAGGGATTTGAGAAGTTTACCACTGCTAACATCCCAGATTTTGATGGTGTTATCAACACTAGCAGAAGCTAACTGTTGTCCATCCGGGCTGTAGACGATGGTTATGAGTTGATCGCTATGACCAGTCAGAGATTTGAGGAGTTTACCACTGCTGACATCCCAGATTTTGATCGTCTTGTCGGCACTAGCAGAAGCTAACTGTTGTCCATTCGATCTGTAGGCGACGCTCAAAACTCCACTACTATGACCAGTCAGGGATTTGAGGAGTTTACCACTGCTGACATCCCAGATTTTGATGGTGCTATCTCCACTAGCACCAGCTAACTGTTGTCCATTAGGGCTATAAGCGATGCTAAAAACTCCATTGCTATAACCAGTCAAGGACTTGAGGAGTTTACCACTACTGACATCCCAGATTTTGATGGTGTTATCTCCAGTAACAGCAGCTAACTGTTGTCCATTCGGGCTGTAGGCGATGTTATTAATCGCACCGTCATAACCTGCTAAATTATTCTCCTCTGTGGCGCGATACTGTTTCTTCTCGTTTGACCTTAAGTAAACTGCTTGCTGTAAAGTTGCGATAGTTAGTATTTGAGTATCGCTTCTTTCCTGTACCCAAGGTGTAAGTTTGAGTTTATTACTTGCCCTTAAAACCTCTATTAAAACATCTGGATATTGTTCAGAAATAAGAAACGCTTCTGAAGAATTATTCAGGGCATTAATTTGATGAATTTCGGTTTGTTTTTTTGGCGTTTTTGCCTCTTTTGGGGATTGCGATGATAGCCCTGGCAACCCAGCGAATACTAAACCTGCGGTTATGGAACCAAAAAGGACGCATTTGAGAAATTTATTCATCTTTGCCTTCTCACTTTTGTTCCTTCTCGTTTCTTTTCAAGTTCTGCCATTACGTGCTTTAACTTCGGTTGCCCTTGCTGGCTCATAAAAATACTGATGTAGTAGTGTACCAGTTAGAAACTAAATTATACAATCCCATTAACCATCAAGAATTTAACCCTACTTGTGATTTTAATGGGGCATTGGGTATTGGGGAAGAGGGGAGGAGAGGCGATCGCAAGGAATATCACCAACTTCTCAAACCCAATTAACCCCTACTTCCCCCTTGGCTTTTCCATCCTAGTTTCAAGGAATAGCGCTCCTCACTACCGCCGTCACAATAAGTAATTCTGCTGAATCATAACTTCCAGGAGTTGGGCCTGGTCGCCGTGGGCTGGGAGTTGGGGATGAACCACCAGTATTATCATCGTCCAAGACCTCACCAGTTAATAGCGCACCCATCAGCCGATCCAGCGCTATATACTCTTCATTTGAGAATAGCGAGGTATTATCACAAATTTGCTCTATTTCGGCTTTCATTACTTGTGTTAGATAACCATCTTGGAGAGCTTGTTCTACGATTTTTTCAATACTCATATCGCACCCAATCACCAACGCCGCGTCTGTTTATCCCTATACTGCTTTATCAATATTTAAAAAGGAATAGTTAACGAAGATTACCTCAACCTCCATTTTTTAAAGGTTTCTAAGTATTTAGATTTATATCTTGTTTAGCTTTTTTAGTATATTCAACTATATATTATTACTTATATACTTTTTCTATTTCATCAATACCTCTACCAATCTCAAGTATTGATCTAGAGAGAAATATAAAATTTTATCCGCTTGCTTTTGCTATGAGGTAAAAAAGTTGAGCCGATAAAATTTTGTATAGTTTTTGTAGGAGTAATTTTTACTTTACTGTAAGCCTGGGGCACGTTCAAAATTTTGCTTCATATTTAAGCCTGCACTTGTTTTAGGCTGTTTTGGGAAAAGTTGGATTAACCCTCTTTTTAACAAAAGGTATTGTTTCATGCAATAGAACCGTTTTGTTAGCTAATGGAATCTGATTAACCATGAAAAGAATTTTCTTTCCTTTTTCCATTATTTCTATTCTTTGTACTATGGTCATCTCTCCTGTCTTTGCACAACAGATAGAAAGACCTTTTAGTGCTCAAAATACGTGTACTACTAGTGGTACAGGGTTAGGGGAACGTGATTCATGCTATAAGGATGCTATATGGCCTGATGACCCTTCAGAAAGACCTAATGTACCTTGGGCTATTATTCCTGAGTCAGTTCAAGTTGTAACATTAGATGAACGTGGAACTGGTTCAGGTTGCTTCTCTCCCAGATTCGAGTACGAACAGCGCTCTGTATTTCTCCCTGAGATAGGATCAAATGTAACAGTTGGTATACCCGTAAGAGTTATAGTTAGTATGAATGCTCGTAGTGAAGCGGGAATAGGAGGTGCGCCTGGTAGAATTGCATGTAAAGTGATAGGTAATTACCGTTCTCTGTAAGCAATATAACAAGCAAGCATACCTCACATCTAAATACGAAAGGCTCTAGCCATAGATTTAAATTGTTTGGAAGAGAGCCTTTCTTATTATCCTATAAGCTAAAGTGTCGGAAAGTATGCCTTTTGCTACATCCGGGTTAAACAGTCTCACAGTAAGGATTAAGACCATACTACACAGCTAAAACGACATCCTGAAGAAGGTTATTTTTGGCGATCGCTTTCGCTCCCTTACCGTCGATCCTTTTGCCGTACTTCTGTAGTTTGTGCATAGTAGACGATGGGGTTGAAAAATGGGTTATGGAAACTGTACTTTTCCAAACCTATTTCTCCCAAGGCGATCACCATAAATAATTTTCAAGAACGAATATGCAATTTTGGTGCTGCTTGGGAGTAATAGGCTAATCGTTATCCTGTGAACAGTCCTCATAATTATTCATCAATTGCCGTAATTGGCGTATGTTATTAGGCTTGACCGTTAGGGTGTAGGCTCGTTAGCGCTGTTTTCTATAGCAATCCTAAATAATTTGTGAGAAATCAAAAGGCTAAAAAGCTTATAAATACGTACTTTTACTCATCTGATTTTCTTACAGTTTAATTCGGATTGCTATATGTTCTATGTTCTTTGAGTTTTGTCAGTTAACCAAAGCTCCCAACGAAATTAGGAGAAATTATGGTTTAAATTACAATGACATTGCTGTTAATCGATGTATTCACTGGAAAAGCTTGTTCTGTGCTTTGGAGGGTAAAATTGGCGAATATCTCGTCGTTTCCAATATCCTCATCCAGCGTTCCAAGGCTGACTAATGCTTGAAAAGTGTTAATCCCTGCATTGGTAAAATTTTTAGTTGGAAAGAAGTACAAGTCATCATTTCCTCCGTTGAAGAAATTGCCATCTTCTCCAACTAGTTTAACTGCGAGTTGTAAATTAACCAGCCCCTGGCTAACAACAAAGTTTTCAAACGGAGTGAGTGTGACATTGACCGTTGCAGTAACATTAGGATCTGAACCTGTAAGAAGATCTATTTGCAGTGTGGGATTAGATAAGCTTGCCATATTTACCTCTTGAACTGCTTACATTCTGATATCAGCCCAAAACTCAAATTTTTCGCAGAAGTTTCAAATTTATTACAAAAGTTTACATATAATTTTTTAAACCACTGTGATTGCTACCCCTCCCACTCAAGCAACTCCCTATCCACACAAGTAATGCCCTATATCTGTATACCAAGTAGGTTAACGAACGCTGTTATTGGAAATCGCGTGGTGATTTTAGTCCAGCGATCGCTACAGGGAATTATCACAAAGGGATATGGAATTTCTAGATAATTGGCTACTCCCTATCCTCAAAATTTGCGTAAGCGGCGTATGTTGTCAGGCTTGATCGTTAGCAGCGTGGGTTCACTAGTTTAGTAGCGCTATTTTCTAGGGACTTCAAAAAGCAATAGGGATAATTGATAATAAGATGCCTTTAGGCAAAACTAGAAAAGGTGGCAGAAAAAGTAAAACCACGCTCGGATAATTAAAAATCAAATCAGCACATTGTTAGCAGATTAAGCATCAACTCTATTGAAACAAGGCATCTTCCTCATTCATGGAACAAAGCATTAGCCCGGACATAGCCCTTCCTGGCATTCAGGGCCTCGAACAATATGCGTATCATAAAAGACCTTTACTGCTGTAGAGTTGTAACGGTCAAGCTCCTGCAAGTAATTCCAAGCGGTGAGTGCAATTGATGTGTCGAGGTTCAACCGTGGTGTCAGGATAATACGTGCGTTAAAGTTGCTCAAAGATCGCGCCTGCTGCCGTAGCTGGGTCAACTCTTGATCTTTAATTTGCTTAGGGTTATAGCTAATGATCACCCCACCATGCTCCAAATTATGTACTAAAAATCCATCGGCGGGTGGATCTTTGTATATACCCCACGCTGCTGGGTACGAGTAGTGCGGCCCGGAGGTTGGTGGGTTTGAATTATAAGTGATCGAAGTACCTATTTCCACGTGTTGTTGCCCCAAGTCTGGGAAACGTATTCCTGGTAGTATTGTGCCAGGGTACAAGCTTGGCAACGGTGATTCAAGTGTCATTACTAAGAAAGGTTCGATTAAGCCCTTCCACTCTCGTATGGAATTCATCATTGAACTAGAAGTTGACGCGGTACTCGGTTGTGAGGAAGATTCATGAGAACTCCCAGGCATATTTCCGAATACTAAAGTTATGGTGATCGTGCAGACCAGGCAGAATGCCAAGAAACCTGATTTAACTAGCTTAATTTTCATATACTCCTCGTCCATTAATCTCGGATAAATTAAACTCTAAAGCATCAATTTTTTTCCCAATAAGGCTTTTATGAGTATCGGAAATGAAATAATCACCATCGCCATTTTTTCAAGCGGTAGACATTACATTTATTTTCCTATCCCGTATGAAACCATAAATGATAATTAGGTTACGTCTAAAACATTCCTATAGACATAACCCAATTAGCTCTAAAGGAACGCTAAAACAAGGGCAACCCATCTATGAATTTGAATCACTAAAGAACTACCCCGCCCTGCTTTATTGAGGGCAGGGAGTTTTCGGCAAATTTATTAAGTACAGCAATGAATATTTATTACAGACGTAAAATAATCACTGCAAAGTTAGCAGAGATCAACTCGTTCAACAGTTGCTTGTCTACCTCTCGATGATTTAAGTACTTCGCCAGAACTAAGCGTTTCACATGAGTCATCAACGGCAAAATTCCAAATTGCTCTTGCATTTAATGTATAACCGCAGTTGTTAGTTATTCTGGCATTTGTACGGAATGTGCTAGTACTGGTATTTATGTCAACACACCCCGGTGCTCTAACACCTCCACTAATGTTTGAGCTTTCTAATTCAGAAATTTCTTCATAGTTTAAACCAGAAATAATCATATATTTTCTCCACAATGTCTAACTCAACTTAAATATTATGAAATTCATTCTAGGAGTTCAATAGATTAAAACTTATTTTAAATGCATAACTAAGTGATTTATGTTTTTTTATTGTTCAAAGCTTAAAGCTTCAAGGGGCTTCGCTATTACAAATTGAAGCGCTGTAAAATCTCCCATAGTTCATATGATAGAGTTTAAAACTAAGGGTGAGCCAATAGAAGACATATAGCGAATAATAGCTCATTACAACCTGAAAGCTTGAAAAATCCCAATTTCTAACTGTTAGCTAGATTCAAACTAACTTTTGTAGAACTTGTAAAATATCGGACTTATGATTCTGGAGTTTAACTAACGCAATGTGCGACTTATTGTTTTGTTACACAAGGGTAGTGTATGAACGATTGAAAAGAAAATTCCCACAATCCGCATCTGGAGAGAGAAAATTGTCACCAGTGACTGGAATGAGGGAAAGATGTTTTCTATTGAAGAGTTTATCATTGCCGTATTATGTTGAGCTTAATCGCCACTATTGTGATCCTCTTCAGTTCGATGAACTAGTTATGGAATATTAACCCTGTTATGTCACTCTCGGAAAACAATAATCTCAGCAAGATTCTGAAACTTTTATTGAGTCAAGCTTTGAGACATTATTTTCTAACAGTAAATGAAATTTATAGTCAAAACCTGGAAATTAAAGCTCCCAAAGGCTTGAGCGTGATTGACTTCTCCCAAAGTGACAGAAGAGGGTTCTGACTTTTCCCGTTAAGTCTCTTTTGCAAGCTGCCACCCCTCACAAAGGTCGTGCAATTTTAACCAGCCTCGCCACAGTACCTGGATACCAATAGGTGTTTTACTTCGATGTTCTAAGTAGCCACCAAGACGAGCAACGGCTTCAATAGCCCAGCTAACTGTTAGCACTTTGGGGAGTTTGGGAGACTTAACTTTTAAAATTTTGAGTTCAAGAGGATTAAGAATTTCAATTGCAGGAGCTAAGGGTTGAGTGCGATGTAGATAAGTTAACTGCAACAGTTCTACAGCAATCACACTCAAGAATCCAATTAGGGTTTTCATACCTTCAGCAGCAAGCCGATATTTTTCTACCTGACATCCCGACTTGAAAATTTTATGATACTCCTCAACTCGCCAACGGTAAGAATACCAGCGTAAAATCGTAGAAGCCATCTGAATATCTGCAATAACTTCCGTTGTTAGCAACATCCATTCCACGGGTGATTCACTATTTGGACAACCAATCTCAGTGGCATAAACAGCGTAGACCTGTTGTGGGTCACGGTTATCAAAACGATAAGGTGTACGGAGATTAACCTGACAAAATCTGATAGCTAGTTTGGTTTGCCGGGCAGGTCGCTGGTTCGTGGATGGTAATTCAATTTTCTGTTCAAAACTAATAGGTTGTGCTTCTAATTTCGACCATAGACGCTCACTATTAGAATCTAAATTGCGGTTATGAGCTGCCCGAACAAGAACTCCAGTGTGCTTGAGTTGGCGAAGTTTATCAAAAACTTCTGTAATATCACCTTCGCGGTCGAAAACATGAATCAATCTTGTGCGCTGGCTCACAAGATTTTCTACAGTTGTGAGTGCCTCTACTCATATCTTGCACCAGCGCCGAAAACCGGGTTTCTTGCGATTGCTGTAACCTGGAAACCTTGATTCTTCGTTGATAAACCCGGTTTTTCAGGTCTTGTTG
>NZ_JACJQM010000400.1:0-1936 GCF_014696655.1 Nostoc sp. FACHB-888
ACGACTAATTTCCCTAATATTATTAATCTCACTTGCCTATACTGCTGCAACTATATCTGGTCAAAAAGTTAAACGTATGGGTGTTCAAAAATATGTCGGTCGAATCAAAGAATCTGCGCGTACAGTTCGCCGTCATAGCAGTTTTTATATTGGATTATATGGGTCTAACTGGGTCGATTTTATGGAAAATTCTTATGAATTAGTCGCCGAATTATTGACACTAAATCTTAATAAGCGTAAGTACTACCAGCAAGGAGAGAGGGCTATGAGGCTTATTCTATCTGCGTCCTAGCCCTTTTTGTAGCCCCGCAAGGCTTATGACTGTTGCACAACTGCTGACACCACAACTATACTCTCCTAAATCTACAGGAGAAACTGTTGGTAGGCATCCATTGAACTTTTACGAGTCTCCATCATGGTTTACTACGGAATTGCTGTGCCATGTTCCGTTATCTGGTGTCATTGGTGAGCCTTGTGTAGGGATGGGGGCAATCGCATCGTTACTATCGGTGTGGCCCTACACCAAGCAAATGTGGACAAACGATATTGATCCACATAAACCGGCTGATTACCATCTGGATGCAACACTATCCGAGTCATGGGCTAAGTTTCCTGATTGTGAGTGGATCTGCACCAACCCACCATATTCGGAGTTTGCTGCACCAATCATCAGAAATGCTTACCAGAAAGCGCGTGTGGGTGTAGCTGCATTCCTTCTAACCAGCTTTCTTGAACCTTGCGATGACCGCGCGGATTTCTTACAGCAGCACCCACCGTCACTTGTACTAATTTTGCCCCGCTTCTGTTTTCGGAAAGACAAACGGGGTACTCGTTGGGCTACCGATAACGTTACTATCTCGTGCTTTGTCTGGGACAAACGCGCAACAGGGCAGCAAATTATTATTCGTCCCAAGTCGGCGATCGCTGGGTTTTATAAGAACCCTGAGCAGGCTATTTCACGAGAACGGGCAGAAGAAATTGTTCAAGCAATTGCCAAAGGAGAATTATGCAACAACTAACTTTATTTCCTGAATCTGCTCCTACTTTACCAGTCAACTATTATCCAGAGTTTCTGAACAAGGAAGAAGCCGATGAACTCTACCAACATTGCCAAGAACTGCAATGGAAACAAAATCAAATCAGGATGCTGGGTAAAACTATGCCTGTTCCGCGCTTAGAGTGCATTTATGGCGATGAAGGCTGTGATTACCTTTACTCTAAAAGTGTACTACTCAAACCACTACCTTGGACAGACGCTCTGGCTAAGTTACGCGACAGAATCACCGCCACTACTGGTTACAGCTTCCGCATCGTCATCGGCAATCAGTATAAAAGTGGACAGCATTCTATCGGTTGGCACAACGACAATGAAGCTTCGATGGGGCTAAATCCTGCAATCGCATCCATCAGTCTGGGTTCGGTTCGTAAATTCCAAATCAAGCCCATCGGGGGTAAGCCGACTGACTTTTGGCTGGAGCATGGGAGTCTGCTGGTAATGCTTCCGGGTTGCCAGAGTACTCATCTGCATCAAGTTCCGAAGACTAATAAGGTCGTTAGTACACGGATTAATCTAACTTTTCGACCGCACATAGGGGGCAGGAAATGAGTATTTTATCTGGATTTAAACTTTATCCAGCCAGAAATCAAGCAAGGTAAATTGCCTCCAATTATGAGGCTAAAACCTGCATCCAGAATCATATAAATTTCTCCACACTCAACATTTAAGTTTTAGAGGATGAACAATTTTCACTTCTCTTCAAAAGCAAAACCCTCGATATTTTGGCGCAAATCGAGGGAAAAGAAAACTAAGTAATCAGGGAAAATATATCTATGAGTTTAGCAGAAAATCAGCTTAATAATCGGACAGCTTTTGAAGTCTTCATTCCCGGTTTTTTTGATGATTATCCACTTGAATCATCAGAATTCAGGCTGTACG
>NZ_JACJQM010000401.1:0-1928 GCF_014696655.1 Nostoc sp. FACHB-888
ACATAATAATCCTGCTGCTATTAGAGATCGGTAGCGCTTACGCTGGTTGTTGGCAGATTTATTTAGGTTTAACATGGAAGCAGTTTATTTTTTTGCTGGACTTTTATCCTGGGTTTACACGCAGGGTAAGGTTCGGCAATTTCTTAAAAAATTACCGATTATGTCAAACCCGAACGTTAAGATTTAGGAAATGCATACTTAATGAGTTAAATCAGTTACTTATCTCAAAAAGTATATTGAAGCAATACACAGTAATAAATCGCCTATCCTATCCGCCTTCAGCCTTGATAACTAAAGCTTATAGCCATAAATACGGATAAATTGCTCTTTTTTGCTGCCGATTACTCGTACAAGTAGAAATATAAGTTTAACTATAAAAATATACTTCAGTATAAATAACGAATTCGTTCAATGAGGACAAATTTTGTATGAAGATATACTGTCTCGTTAATGAATATAACTATGTAGTACACAAAGAATATGCAATGATTGACTCGACCATTGTGCGTATCACAGTTCTGACTTTTCCCGCTAAGTCTCTTTTGCAAGCTACCAACCTTCTCTACGTTCGCGCAGCGTGTCGCAGACAGACGCTACACGAACACAGAGGCCGTGCAATTTTAAGGAATTTGAACCTTTCTCACTAATTGCACGACGACAGACAAAATCTTTATAACCCTTCTGCCAACTGAGCCTTCTGCCTTAAAGCGCGTAACCTTTCATCATCACCAAAAGTTACCAAGAACTAATAACTGAACTGCATTGCGTGAATATTAGATTATCCAGCCAAACTCTCGACGCTTAAAGGAACTATATCACCATTCCTAGCCAGTCCTAGCAACATCGGTTCTTGGGATTGAATTAGTTGACCTGTGAGTACACAGCGTTCTTCTTGTTGAGCGGTGGCAGCGATGCTGGCTCGAATGTCGGTTCGGGAAAATCGAGGCTTCCATGAACCTGATTTTTGCTGAACATAATTCCAAAGGACATCTCGAATTAAAGCTTGATATCCCTGATAACCAGCTACTTCTTTGAGCTTATCTTTGAGTTCTCGCTCTAGGCGGATGCTGGTAACTTCCATATCAGTGGTTGGGATGCGAGCGCTCGTATGCATTACTATTTCTCCTTGAAGGTATAGACAAGATATAGGACTAGTATTTGATTTTTGAAAAAAATACGAGAGATTTGAAAACTTCACAACCCCTCTATCCGGCAGTCTGATGCCAATCAAGCCCAAGCGCAAAACCCGCCGAGGCAGCTAGCTAGCTGGGACTTTTCGCACTTATCCCCCACTTACAGTCATCCTGGCGAATGTATACTGTAGGCCGAACCACTACTTTGAGAACACATGAATAACTATAGATGAAATCAATTTTTATTGATATACCTGAAGTTAGGCAAATTCGATAATTGTTTTAGAAAATAAAAATATTAGAGAGAAACAGCCCCTTAAAATCATTCTGTTCCCTATCTAAAGGAATATTTTAAGCTGCTATAAACTAATCGTCATTCATTTTTCCAGAATGATTCGCTTGTAGTAAGGGCTACCCTACAAGTTCTGCTCCCGCAGTACAGCCCTACTTTTATGCAACTTAAATGCCAATTAGCTTATGACCGAATGGCACGCTTGTTAAGCGCAAAGCCATGATATAGCTGAATGAGAGGGTGTAGGGAATTAAGAAGATGTTGAACTCCTTGACGCAACTAAAATTTAATTGTCTTAAAACTACACCCTACCCCCTACACCCTGCCCTGACCAGATTTCAGCTTTACAAGCGTGCCATTCAGCTTATGACCCTTTTGAGAGCGAAAGCTAATGATTGTTTTTTGGTGCTTCAACACTTAAACTAAATTTGATTTACAACAGCTTTCAAACGCTTTAAACGCTGATTCTGTTCTGACCACTTTTTGCAAGCATCTTTAACGAT
>NZ_JACJQM010000402.1:0-1928 GCF_014696655.1 Nostoc sp. FACHB-888
TGCCATTGTTAACTATCAGGCAAGCAAAATTCAGAAACTCACCCCTGCTGCCCCCGACAACCAAGCCATAGCCCAAGCCGAACTCGACAACTACATCGCAACCCAAGCCCAAGCCGTAGCTCCCGAACCCTTCAAAATAGTCGAAATCTCTTTTGACCATCACGAATATTACTCTGATGACAAACTGGTAGCCAGCATCAGCCATGACGATAACCACTTAACCCAACGCTGGGTAGTAATGGTCAACGGTAAAGAAGTATTTCGTGCCAACACTCTAATGCGTTGCGATCGCTTCATCTGCATCCACTACAAAGACGGTTCATTACCAGTGCAAGAAGAAGCAGGGGGCAGAGAGGAAAGATTCTCTCCCATGCACCCCGCACCCTGCTCCTTGTCCTCTTCTACTACTGAAAACCAAATCATGGCGCATATCTTCAACGAGTGCCAGAATTATGGATTTGAAATTCTCGATGATGGCATTTACAACAACAAGGGCGTGAAACTGGGGCAAGTCGGATGCACTGACGGTAACTGGTGGGTGAAGAAGCGTTATTCAGTCCAGCAGCAGTATTCTAACTCGGTGCTTGATGCTGTGCTATCGCTGTCGATGGTGGATACATCACTGGCTGAAACAGTTCACAAATACTTGCAAGACCGACCCTTAGAGCAACTGACTACTGAGGAATTACAGCAGCTTTTCAACCATGAAGTGCGATCGCAAGTTCAAGAATTAGTCACAGTGTAAAGCCTCATGTGGGCAGTAGTGGAAATTGCTGCTTACTTTGAGGTATTTTTTGGGCGTTCTTCTCCAAACACACCCAAACCTCAACTCTATTACTTGCTGAAAAACATATTAGTCAAGGAGTCAGCATGAGTTTATCTTTAAACCAAAGCGCTTTAATCGAGTCTCCTTCGTTGAGAACATCTGCATTAGATGGATTAGATGCTTCGCGCTCTCAACAAGTATTGAACAAAGCTAAAGCCATTGTGTTTGCTGTTTGGAATGGCGAGGGCTGGGCAACAGTTGAACAGTTAGCTCAGTACTTCCAATGTTCTATACCAGGTGTTAAGCATATCTACGAGAGAAACAGCAAAGAGTTTCGAGATAACGAAACCAGAAAATTGACTGGTAAAGACTTGTCTGATGCTCGCTCCTTGTTGGGTTTACCATCCAGAACATTACAAGCTAGGGTATTTTCACCTTCTGGAACACTTCGGATCGCAATGCTGCTCACTGAATCCGAAATTGCCGCTCAAGTGCGAACAATTATCTTAGAGCTAGTTGCAGGAGTGCCTAAGATTACATCAAAAGTTGATACTCCCACTATTCTAGCCCTCCCTCCAGTCGAGCAACGGCTACATACTTTTGTACAGGCAATGAAGACTTTAGCCGAACTCACAGGTGGCAGACTCAACCCATACATGGAACAGAATTGCAAAGATTTCGCCGCCAATCTTTCAGCTGACTACAACAGACAAACTCTAACCGGCACACAAGAGAAGTGGATGGGCGTGGTGAATTTTGCAGAGAGCGAACTTGGTAAGAAAGTCCCCCTAAGCGGCACTCACTACCGGGGACACTTGGGTACATGGGTGAGAACATTCTACCCGCACTTGGGCAATCGCCAAGAAACGCGATTGGTCAACGGTGTACAGCAGCCTATTTATGTCTACGCTTGTCACGAGCCGACTGTTGCGGCTGGGTTGACCAAAGCTATAGAAGAGTTCTTTGCTCATCCCAGTCCTAGTGCAGCGCTAAGGCAGGCAGGTGCTTTCGCTAGCAAAAAGGAACCAGCGCTGGCTAAATGAAAGCGAACGCTTCCACCACAGAAACGTTCGCTAATTTAAAGATGGAAGTTTTTGCTAAAGCATCAAATATCACCAATAACATTAAAAGCTTCTCTTTCACGTAGTCAAGCAACTACCAA
>NZ_JACJQM010000403.1:0-1916 GCF_014696655.1 Nostoc sp. FACHB-888
GAAGCTTTTAGTAGCAATATAGTTCGACCAGAGTGGGCAACTCTGGGCCCAAGCAATGATATTAACTCTCAGCAAACTATTAAAGAAAAGCCCCCTATCCCCATACCACCAGCACCGATTATCGAAGCTACTGGGTGGGGAACTAATGCTAAAGGTGAGATAGTACTTACAGCCAACGCATCTACTGCCACTCCCCACAAAAACTGGCAGCAGTCACCAGTTACTTGTAGTTCGGCAAAATCTGCTTCCAATTAATTTGGGAAATAAATATGCTGTCAAGTAGATTTCGGCGAAGTTTCCGCAATGGGGAATCGCTCGTGTTGATGGGGTGCTGGTAAAGTTTCCGCAGTGGGGAATTGCTTGTGTTGAGGGGGTTTTGATTGATTAGAACGAGTAGAGAGAGTTGGTTAATTGGCAGAGAAAGTAATCATAGCGATTTGAGATTTGCGTCTGTAAAGTTCTGTAAAAGTTTTGAGTTTTCACGAAAAATTTGGGTTTTGGGCTGATGTCATCGTAGTAACCTCATTTAACAACTCTCTGCTGATTATGGCACTTATTAACGGTAGTGATTTTAACGACAACAATACCACCAACGGTACCCCATCTATCTTTCGCCCAGCCCTAAATGGGACTGATGACAGTGATACCCTTAATGGGGGTGCTGGTAGCGATATCCTGAACGGCAATAGGGGTATCGATATCCTTGATGGGGGTGCTGGTAGCGATATTCTCAATGGTGGTTCTGGCAGGGATACTCTGATTGGGGGTGTTGGTAACGGCGATGATACCTTCGTTTTCAGTGAGGGTGACGACAGAATTGATGGCGGAGACGGTTTTGATACCGTAATCTATAGAGGCACACCTCAAAGAATTATCTTGTCAGGTCTTGGAACCGTTAGAAAACCTGCGGGATTGGGGCTAGACACGCTCTTGAGGGTAGAAAACATTGTTGCTAATGGGGGTGTTGCCAACAACACCATAGATGCATCCCAATCTGTAGATGGGGTATCTCTCACTGTTAACTTAGAAACCCGAAGTTTGGTTGTCAATAACGTTCCTGCTTTGGGAACGTTGCCATTTACAGTAGTCAACTTTGATGATGTCATCGGCACAAATGCAAATGACAGTATTGTTGGCGACAACCAAAATAACCAATTATCGGGTGGAAATGGCAACGATACCATTAAAGGTGGTAGTGGGGCTGATCGCCTTACTGGAGGAGCAGGTAACGATATTTTCGATTTTGACTTACTTCTTGAAAGTCAACCTGGTGGATCATCAAGCGATGTTATCACTGACTTTGTTGGAAACAATGCCTCGCTAGGTGACCAAATCGATTTATCTACTATTGATGCCAACCCCTCTTTAGAAGGGAACCAAGCCTTCACTTTCATTGATACTGCCGCCTTCTCCGCAGTTGGTCAAGTTAGGTATGTAGCAGGTACTCTTACTGCTAACACCAATTTCGATTTTGGCGCTGAGTTTGAGATTCAGCTTACAGGAGCGCCAACACTATTTGTGGCAGCAGGAAATCCCACAAGCGACGTTATTCTTTAATTAATCCTAGAGCGGTAAAACTTGCTAGAGGTAGGTTGGAAGCATAGTAAACTCATTTGATTTTCTAAGACGCATACGTAATTAAGCCTTTAGTCTCACCTCTCCAGTTAGTTTTGCCGTTCTAGAATTAATCATAATTGAATAGTCGCGGGAACCTCAACTTCTATACAAGGAAATGACAAGGAAATGCCGGAAATATTACTATCAATTCTGGTTCATTCTCCTTACAAGCTTGAGTCATAAATTCCAAGACATTTCGGGGTAGTGTTACGGAAAGTGTCACCAGGGGCAAAGTAATGAAGAAAGTACCGAATCTTATTGCGGAGTTGGAACTTTATCCAGTTTGATTTGGTTTTAGT
>NZ_JACJQM010000404.1:0-1906 GCF_014696655.1 Nostoc sp. FACHB-888
CACTTTGAGCCTTGGAAAATAAATCAAGCCAGAAATACTGATTTTTTCGTTGATTCTCAATTTCAGTAGTCACTACGTATACTTTAGATGCGTTCGCCCTGAGGGCATTGTCACTCAGATTGATTTAAGCCTACCTGCAATCGAGTTATCAGCTTTACTGCATATTGAAAGAAGGCTTGATTAACATTCAGAAACACGCCTTGGCGACTCAGGTGAAGTTACGGGGTGTGGTTGACTCAGGCACGATCGTGGTGACGCTCCAAGATAATGGTCAAGGGTTTGACTTGGAGCAACCATTGACTGGGTGGGGTCTGCAAGGTATGCGAGAGCGAGCAGAACTTCTGAGCGGAACCCTTAAAATTAGTACAGGTTCCGACCAGGGAACACAAATCAAAATCCTTATCCCCTATGATTCGAGTGCTCGTCGTTGATGATCAATCCTTCTTTCGAGAGGGGTTAGCCGCATTATTGTCCCTAGAGGCAGACATCGAAGTGATCGGGCAGGCACCCGATGGAAGAGTGGCGATCGACCTGACCAGAAAGCTTCAGCCTGATGTCATTCTGATGGATATTCGGATGCCCAACTGTGATGGGGTCACAGCAACTCGTGAAATTCTCCGCAGCTACCCGTGGAGCCGCATTCTCGTGCTAACCACGTTTGACGAAGATGAATATGTGTGGGAATTGTTGCAGGCGGGGGCAATCGGGTATCTGCTTAAGAACACGCCTTCTGGGCAGGTTGCGGATGCTATCCGCACGATTCACAAAGGACATAGCCAACTCGGACCGACGATCGCAGCCAAAGTTTTTGCCCAACTGCAACCACCTGTTAGTGCTGCCCCAGTTAATTTAATGCTGAGTGAACGAGAGTTGGCTGTCTTGAAGCTGCTGGGGCAAGGCAAAACGAACCGTGAAATTGCTAAAACCTTGCACATCACTGAGGGGACGGTCAGAAATTACATTAGCCGGATTCTCAGCGAGTTAAACGTGAGCGATCGCACGCAAGCCGCACTCTGGGCACGCGAAAATTTAGACCCGCGATCGCCTTAGCTGATGCATCTGTCTTCTTCATGCGAACTACGCCCGATTTTGGGCAATCAATCCTGTTAACAGCACGATCTGCGTATCCCCAAAGTAACCACGCGCCAAACACACCATCAGCGATGGGTTAAACATTTGGGAAAGCTTGGGTAAAAAAGGAATGGCACTAAGTTAAGCTGAAGGCTATGCAGCGTAAGGATTGCAGAGGAGCAGGGGGCAGAGAGGAATTTCTAAATATCCGAACGCAATGCTTAAAACTTCTTCTTTCTCCCCTGCTGCCTCAACGATTTTCCCTTTTCTTAGTGCCATTCACTACTGTTCCCAAATAGTTTTTTACTGAACAGGGCATGAAGTATAGAGATTTGAAATCTCCCATATCTGCAAAACTAGAACGGTTGTTAGATAAGCTGTTGCAAGAAGATATTGAGCATCGCTACCAGTCAGCAAGTGAAGTTTTACAAGATGTGCAGTCTCAGCTACCAGTCACAGCAATTTCACAGTCGCCTAGTGGCAACCCTTTATGGTCAAGAATTAGTCTCAAAAAGGCAGTTTCTCCCAAAACTTTGATTCAGGCTCAAATCCCACTGCCAAATAAACTTCTAGCCTCTATCAAAATCTGGAATTTGAACACAGGCAAGGAAATACGCAGTCTAAATACCCATTCAAGTTCTTCGCCATCAATTCTACGTATTAGCCCATTAGTGGAATGTAGCCTAAATTAGGAGCGCCACTGAAATGCTACTGTACGTTAGCTTAATATTTCTCAGAACTTACGCATTGACAAATGAAACAAAGAATGCGGATAAGAAAAGAATAAGCGATCGCTAGCAGTAGGGGGCTGAAAAGATAGATAATTTACACTGTC
>NZ_JACJQM010000405.1:0-1887 GCF_014696655.1 Nostoc sp. FACHB-888
CGCGATCGCTGATTTGCATTTCCAGAACTTCTTCAATGCGTTGAATTGTTGCCCAAGACAGTTGTTTACCCGATGCATTAGCGTTTTCCTGTACTTGTGCTGGTTTGCTTGCACCGATGATGACGCTACTAATTTCGGGATTGCGTAAGCACCAGGTAAGCGCCAATTGGCTCAAGCTCAAACCTTCTTGCTCGGCAATGGGCAATAGCCGCTGCACCTTGAGCAACTCCTGCTGATCTAGTTCTCCATTGTTTAAAAACATATTTTGTTTCGGGTCACTTGCCCGTGAATCTTGGGGTAATGATTGCCCGGGTTTGTATTTACCAGTCAGCAGTCCTTGCGCTAAGGGTGAGTAATTGATTATGCCAATCCCTTCTCGACGGCATAGGGGTAACACTTCTTTTTCGATCATGCGATCAAGCATATTGTAGCGAGGCTGATCGGATACGATTGGTGCGAGATTTGCCAACCGGGTCAGGTCGGTCGCATGGGCGAGTTGTCCAGCACTCCATTGAGAAACCCCATAATAAAGGATTTTCCCCTGTTTCACCAGGTAATCAAATGCCATCAGGGTTTCAGCCAGAGGTACGGTCGAGTCATAACGATGTGCCTGGTAGAGATCAATGTAGTCCAGCCCCAATCGTTTAAGACTGGCATCACATTGCTCCAGAATATGTTTGCGTGATAGTCCATGATCGTTGGGTCCATTACCCATTGGGAAATAAACTTTGGTTGCTAGAACATAGGATTCACGCGGGTACTGCCGCAGCACTTTACCCACAATTTTTTCAGCTTCTCCCTCAGCATAAACATTTGCTGTGTCAAAGAAATTAATTCCCAAATCATAGGCTTGCTTAATACATTGACCGGCAGTGTCTTCTGCCGTTGCACCACCATAGGTAAGCCATGACCCTAAACAAATTTCCGAAACCCGAATGCCGTGTTTACCTAACTGCCGATATTCCATAAGTCATTTCTTTTTGGTGAAACCTTCATTAACTCCGCCTGCTGTCAAAACCAATGCTAAAATTCGTACTTCAAACACGATGCGAACAAGCGATAACGATGGCGATCGCATCAAGATTAATTGTTTAGGCCCACTTTAGAAAATGTTGATGCTTAATTTCTCTTTCATCAGGAAGAAACACTAGTTCATAAATAGGTGAACTTCTAATAAAAATTTTGATGATGTGTTCGAGAATCTTTGAGGCGATACCCTTACGTCGGTGTACCTTGGTGGTACGCAGTGATTTGATTTCACCACTTCTTGAATTTAGTTGTTTGAATGCCCTGCATTTGAGTAATTCCGAACCTTCCCAAGCTTGTGAGTCTTTTGATTCATCCCCGACTTGGGAGCAATGCACTTTCTAAAGGTAGATGAACTTTAGGAGTTGCTACTATATGGTGATCGTGTTTAGACCAATAAGGAGACAGATTCATCATGGTTGATACTAACACAACGTCATCATCGGCTCTCTACGAAAAGTTGGCTTCTCTGTGTGAACAGTATCCTATAGAGGATGTTATCGAGCAATTGGCAGGAGTATGTAAAGAGTTCGGGTATACCATAACAGCAGAATTACTGGTTGATGCAGTGGAAGAAGTTCCGATTGAGTCAAGCCAGGATTGAGAACACAGTTATTCACCCACAGCACCCCATGCTACCTTAACTTTTGGACAAACGGCAGAGCCAGCTTTTGGTCATGCACTTTGTAATCCTGGTGGGATCAAGTAGCTTACTGTGATGCTTGCTGTAAAGGTGAGCTATGCCTATAGCAGTAAACGGTAACATTGCCCCTAACAATTGAAGTGCTTGGGCGTAGCTTTTTAAAGTAAATATCGCCGAACTATGAACTTGGAACCAGAGATAATTGCCATTTCTCTCTA
>NZ_JACJQM010000406.1:0-1879 GCF_014696655.1 Nostoc sp. FACHB-888
CATTGAGATCGCAGGGGGGCAGGGGGCAGGGAGCAGGGGAGAGGGTTTGCAGCTTTTATCACCATAAAAATGGTGCAATTTAAATGACGATTAGCTTATCACAAAACTTGTCTCCTAACCCTTGAAAACTTCATTGACAGAACACAACCAAAGCTGTACTTGTGCCAACCTTTGCCCGTACCTCTGTTTAGGTAACTCTACTGGAAAGTTAGGTTTTTGATTAGTAGTAATCCCAGATTTACTGATAAAGATTGTTTGAAATTAGCTCTTCAGCACTGGAGCGTAGTCTAATACAGCACGATCCCATTGTGCTAAATTGGCTGCTGCTTCGTATGTAGATTGTAAAAACGTAAGTACCATTGCATCTGGGTCGTTAGCTTGGCGCACTGCTTCATAGGGCAGGATAAATTCTCTCATGTCTGAGCTATAACTCGCTTCTTGTGGCCCAATGGGGTAATCTTTAAATCCTTCAGGTTCTGGGTAAGCATAGGCATAGAATAAAGCTTCTTGTCCGCCACCGCCAAACCAAAAACCACAGCTACTGACCTCATGCGAGTACGCTTCTCGCGTTACCCAATCGGCCATATTCGGTACACCACCCGGATGTTGTGGAGCGCGTCGCCCGGAAAATCTAGTCACTGCTAAGTCAAAACTGCCCCAGAAAAAATGTACTGGGCTACATTTTCCAGCATAACCAGAGCGAAATCGGCTCAAGATGCGCTCGGTTTGAACTAAAATTTGCCAAAACCGTTGAGCATATTCCCTGTCGTAAGCGGTATGTTTCTCATCTTGTTCAAAGGGAATGGGAGCAGCAACTTCCTGGGGCATTGTCCAAATCCGGACGTCGATGGAGATTTCTTTTAAAGCATTGATTACAGCTTCATAGAAGTTGGCCACAGATTGGGGAGCCAGTTCGATGATTCTTGTCGTACCATCACTTGTCTCAATTACGAGTTGATGAAGCAGAAAATTAAAGGTAATTTGAAAATTGCGGCTGCCATAGGGAATTGTCGAGGTTGTGAGTCCACAGGGCGTGACATACAAAGTTGAGTGCCACCAATGATTGATTTGAGGAGTTAATGCTAACCGGATTTTGCCCACAATCTGAGTCCACAGATGCAGTGTTTCATAAGTATCCTGCCATGCAGCAACAGGTAACGTCAGCCAGTTATCAGTAGGCGAACGATGCAGAGTAGTCATGAGCCGTATCTCCATGTAAAAAATTGGCGTGAAATTACGATAAATCAATAAAGGTTTATTAGATTGCGCTTCAATAATATGACTATACCAATCTGAGTTAACTTAATTTTCGTCTCTTGAAGATTGAGGTCATAAATGCGTCCGCAATAAATGATGGGCAAGCACATTATCCACAGTACACCATCAAATAATCTTCCTCTTGAGGAAAACCCAGCGATAGCAACAATCACCATTACTGTTATTAAAGTTCCAGAATTAACCGAGCAAAGCTCCCGCGATAAGCCTGACGGTATAGCTATGCTTATCGCCTGCACCTAGAGCGCCGTGTGGAAAGAGCGTTTTTTGAGGCAAAGAAGGCGTTGGCAGAATTGCACGATAAAGAGCGATCGCTTCGCTAGATGAGGCTAGCCTATCGTCTCCCCAATCGATTCTCTCTTTTTTGCCGAAAGTCTTGCTGATGTGGGCTATTAGAGTGATGGGGTAAGGTGTTGGTAGTAAATCTGGTGCGAAGTCGCCTAGACATCGTTCTAAAAGCGAAACTTAGTCCATCGCCTCCCCAATCGATTCTCACGAGTATGTGGCGAAAGCCCTACATCAGTAGGGCTATTGGAGGAATGAGTGGTGTGTTGGTGGGAAATCTGGCACGAAGATTCGGTTTAGGAGCTTTTGTGCTATAAAA
>NZ_JACJQM010000407.1:0-1878 GCF_014696655.1 Nostoc sp. FACHB-888
CAGAATTATTCTTGCCTTGTACTAATAAATGCGGCATAGAATTATCCTCAATGAAATACTGATTTGTAATTGACTAAATCAATACGAAAGAATTCAGTTGTTGGCATGGTAATTTTTGGCATGGTTCAAAAAGCGGCAGTTTTGTTCAGCGAAACAGGCAAAATCTAGCTATCAAAATTTGATAGCTTATAGCACTTACAGACAAGTCAGATATGAATTGAGAGCAAACATCGGGGAACTTAATGACTTGCAGCAATCATGGCAGCCATCAACTCCGTCGTGTTCCAGCGCTCGGTATACCGAATTCCATTGATAAACAGGGCTGGGGTAGTCGTCACTCCACTCTCTATTCCGCCTTCGATATCTTCATTGATGCGATCGACATACACTTGTTTAGACAACTCTTTGAGAAATTGAGGAATGTCAAGCCCTAAATCATTGGCGTACTCGACAAGATAACCGTTCTCCAACCTTTGTTGATGGTCAAATAAAGTATCGCTCATTAACCAAAACTTTCCTTGGGCGGCGGCGGCAACGGCTGCTTCGGCTGCCCGTTGAGCTTGGGGATGAATCTGTGCTTGCGGAAAATGACGGAAGATAAAGCATAAATCATCTTCTCCAAAAGAAGCACTAAGTTCTCCTTTGAGCACTTTAATCAGCTTGTAAATATCCGCACTTTTAGAGCATTGATAGTCTCCATACATCACCAGCACGACCTTAGCACTCAGCACACCTTGCATCCAATCCTGGGTTGAAGGGGGTACAAGTAAGGAACTGTGGCTACGATCGTCGTTCATTTTTCTACATTTACATCAAGCATGGAACCTTGCAATTTACTTATTCAATCCACTGATTGCATAACTGTTTGCATAAATTCAATATAGGAGATCGCCTTCAAGCCGTCGTCTATAGCAAGTTAAAATTTTTACAGTATAAATTGATAGAGCAACCCTTCCATCGTGAAGTAGAAGGCTGGTTCTAACTCAAGTTAGAATCCCAATTCTATCGAAAGTACATCTCATAAATTAACAATGCCGCGTTTAACGGCAACAATTACAGCTTGGGTGCGATCGCTGACATCTAACTTATTCAAAATCCGATTAACATGAGATTTAACCGTGCCTTCACCGATACTCAAAGCAGCCGCAATATCGGCATTGCTCATTCCCTGCGCCAGTGAGCCGAGTACTTCTAGTTCTCGTTCACTCAGTTCTGGATTGCTGAGGTGCTGTACCAACTTTGCTCCTACATCGGGCGGAATATACTTCTGACCCCGGTGAACGGTACGAATAGCATTCAGAAGCTCGTCAGGTTCAGTTTCTTTCAACAGATATCCTTTTGCGCCTGCCTGCAATCCCCGATAGATATCTTCGTCACTATCATACGTGGTCAGTACAATAATCCGAGCAGATTTAGCAGTAGCACAAATTGCAGCGATGGCGGCAACCCCCTCCACTTCAGGCATTCGGAGATCCATTAGCGTGACATCCGGTTGGTGTTCCCTAAATAGAGCGATCGCTTGTTTCCCATTTTCGGCTTGGGCAATCACCTGCATATCTGGGTCACGGTTAATAATCGTGGCTAATCCTTGCCGAAAAATAGCATGATCGTCCGCAATCAGAACCCGAATGGCTTGGCTCATTGTGATGCCTCCCGATCGACAGTAACAATCATCTCTGTTCCTTCTCCAGGTTGACTCCGAATCGTGAGTTGTGCGCCGATGCGCTCTGCCCGTTCGCTCATGCCGAGTAAGCCAAAACCCGCATAGGCTGTAATATTCCCGACTCCAAAGCCCTGTCCATTGTCCTTCACGCGCAAGCAAACCTGATCGCGATCGTAAACTAGCTGCACTCGGATTTCGTCAGCATTGGCGTGTCT
>NZ_JACJQM010000408.1:0-1853 GCF_014696655.1 Nostoc sp. FACHB-888
CCAGCAGGACTATCAACGGACTCTGGTGATTATCTTAGAAGATTTTGGGGGAGAGTCCCTAGAGCAGTGGATGCACAAGCGCCCAGATATATTCTGCCCCACGCCTTTATCCACTTTTCTAGATGTGGCGATCGCTATAAGCGACATTCTGGGCAGAATCCATGCAGCCAATATCATTCATAAAGATATCAACCCTGGGAACATAGTTCTAAATCTGGATACTGGCGTTGTCAAAATTATTGACTTTGGGATTGCCACCCAATTTAACCGCACAAATCCAACCTTCAAAAGTCCTCATGTTTTAGAAGGGACACTTGCATACTTGTCTCCAGAGCAAACAGGGCGGATGAACCGTTTGCTCGATTACCGCACCGATTTTTACTCCCTCGGTGTTACATTCTACGAACTTCTAACCGGACATCTGCCGTTTGAAACAACGGATATTCTGGAACTAGTCCATTATCATATTGCCAAACAGCCACCTTCACCTCATGAAATAAATACAAAGATTCCCAAACCAGTTTCAGATATAATTCTGAAACTGATGGCGAAAAATGCAGAAGATCGCTATCAGAGTGCCTGGGGAATCAAAGCAGATTTAGAAATCTGTGTTCAACAATTAGAACAAATAGGTCAAATCTCTAACATTCAACTTGCGCTTCAAGACGTTTGCAATCATTTTGAAATTCCCCAAAAACTGTATGGACGGAACAAGGAAGTTGCAATGTTACTGGCAGCTTTTGGGCGTGTAGCGTGTCCAGAAAACAATCGTATCGCTTCTTTACCAAATAATTCAGAAACGACTTCACAAAGTGAACAAACGGGCAATCCAAAATTCCAAGTTGAAATGATGTTGGTATATGGCTATGCTGGCATTGGTAAATCTGCGTTAGTGCAGGAAATCTATAAACCAATTACCCAAAAGCGTGGCTATTTTATCTCTGGGAAATTTGATCAATTCGGGCGCAATATTCCTTACAGCGCGATCGCAAATGCCCTGCAAAAATTGGTGAAGCAACTGTTGGGTGAACCCGATGAGCAATTGAAACAGTGGCGATCGCATCTGTTGACAGCATTGGGAAGCAACGGACAAATCATCATTGATGTGATCCCAGAAGTTGAGTTAATTATTGGTAAGCAGCCACCCGTACCAGACGTTGGCGCAACTGAAGCTCAAAACCGCTTTAATCGCGTCTTTGGGCAGTTTGTGCGGGTGTTATCTTCAAAGTCACATCCGCTTGTAATTTTTTTAGATGATTTGCAATGGATAGACTCAGCAACGCTGAAGTTAATTGAGTTGATGCTGCTTGATGAGCAAATCCAATCCTTATTTTTGATTGGAGCCTATCGAGATAATGAGGTAAATCCAACACATCCACTGGTATTGACTTTGGAAAGACTGCGAAAACAAGGAGCAGTCCTTCAGGGGATTATCTTGGCACCCTTAACGCTCTTGCCGTTGAGTCAGTTGATTGCCCAGACACTGCATCAAAATGTAGACAGCGTTTGTTTCTTAGCAGAGTTAGTGTTGCGTAAAACCGAGGGTAATCCTTTTTTTGTCAACGAATTTTTGAGGACGCTATATAGCGAAAATCTGTTGACCTTTGATACTGAACACTTAAGCTGGCAGTGGAACATTGCTCAGATTCAAGCTCAAAATATCACTGATAACGTTGTGGAGTTGATGGTTCACAAGTTGAAGAAACTGCCAGAGAACACACAGCAAATTCTCCGATTAGCGGCTTGTATGGGCAGGGTAAGAGCATCTCAATCAGGCTTGACATAAGGAATTAGAAGAATCTAATGTATTGTTAATGAAACAACTGAGAACCTGAATCATATAATTGTTATCC
>NZ_JACJQM010000409.1:0-1844 GCF_014696655.1 Nostoc sp. FACHB-888
AAGCCTTTTCGGGATGTAAACGCAACCCGTTGGAGTGCTGCAATGATTGAGTGGGCAAAATTTAACGGGATTATGCAAGGCTATTCTGATGGCACTTTTCGGCCTACCCAAACAGTAACCCGTGCTGAGTTGATGGCGGTATTGCGTAAAGCCATTCAGTATGCCCTGGAGGGCGGAGGAATTTCAGGTATGAGAAACTTGCAGCAGCCAATAGCGTTCAGTGATATATCTAATCATTGGGTGGGAAAAACAATTACAGAGATGTCTGTCTACTGCGGTGTTGCCACTCCCCTCAACGAAACTGGAAATGCCTTTTCTCCTAATCTTGGTACACGGCGTAATTATGCCGCAGCAGCCACATTACGTTTGCTCAACTGTCTTTTGGGTGTTTAAACAAAAACCAAAGCCATAAGATTAAAATTTAAACATTGCTGTCCCTTTCAATGTACTAGTTCTAAAACACGCCCTAGCTTGCCACACCAGGCAAACCCTGCATCTGAGGCAAAAAATTTATCGGTTGGGTATGAAGCCTGCCCCATTTTCTCTAATGCTCGAACGGGAATAGCGTCTTTGATATGAGAAGACTCGCTACCACTTCGCTATCTCAAAGCCAGGTACAGATTGCTTTTTAAATTTTCGGGCAAGTTTAATGCCAATACGCCTTACGAGCCTTCTTAGGCTTTAACAACCAGCATAAGTAATAATACGGTAGTAAGTATTCTCTAATGTATCGGTATAATATATAGTAGTTGCCCTAAGTTTTACTTTTTTTAAATCTGTAGGCTAGATTAGCTTAAAAGTTGCTACAGAAAAATTAGTAACTGATACACCCCTTTAGGGCATTGGATGTCAAGTTGCAGTCATATTTATAAAACAAAATTAGGTGTAGCAAAAGGAGGCTTCCATGTACGGGTTAGTAAATAAGGCGATTCAAGACATGGTATGCAGTGGATATAGTGAACAAATTTGGAAACAAATTAAGCACAAAGCAGAGGTAAATGTAGATGTTTTCCTTAGTATGGAAAGCTATCCCGATGACATTACTCATCGCCTAGTAAAAGCTGCGAGTGTAATTTTGAGTTTATCGTCCGCAGAGATTATGCAAGCATTTGGGGAATTCTGGGTTCAGTACACTGCCCAAGAAGGCTATGGCGAAATGATGGATATGAGCGGGGATACGCTCCCAGAGTTTTTAGAAAACCTTGACAATCTTCATGCTCGTGTGGGTGTGAGCTTTCCTAAACTCCAGCCTCCATCATTTGAGTGTACTGATATGGAAGAAAATTCTTTGAACTTACACTATCGCTCTAGTAGAGAGGGGCTATCGCCGATGATTCTGGGTCTAGTTAAAGGATTGGGAGCAAGATTTGATACAAAAGTTGAGATTACTCAAACCCAGACACGAGATGAAGATGCTGAATGTGATGAATTTTTAGTGATTTATAAACCAAATTGAGTGTAGCAGGATGGCATCTCCTTACTTACCTCTCTCAGCAGAATTGCTGATGAAAGCTTTTCCCTTTCACTTTGCGTTTAACCGTAATCTGGAAATTGTACAAGCTGGTGATGTTTTAGAGCGTATTAGTCCTGAAACACTAGTTGGTCAATTAATAAACCAGAATTTTTGGATTAATCGTCCCAAAATTCCAATTGAGTTTGATGCTATTAATAAACAATCCCGCGCTCTTTTCATATTAGAGTTTCTCCCCAATGGAATGCAGCTTAAGGGTCAAATGATGTATCAGGCAGAGCAGGAGGTAATCTTTTTCTTAGGTTCTGTTTGGATTACAGAGACAGATAGCCTTGCTCCTCTGGGTATCAAACTCAAAGATTTTGCAATTCAC